>JBKHIL010000090.1:0-6897 GCA_046538645.1 Desulfovermiculus sp. | reverse complement strand
GTCCCGCACCTTGGCGTGAACCTCCTGGGCATCTATAGTGCGCATATTGGCTCCTATTTCTTCCGAAACACCGACTTTTGATACTCCCGGTTCAGCTGGGCGATGAACTTCAGATTGATCTTCTTGGGGCAGACCTCCTCGCACTCGTAGTGGTTGGAGCAGTTGCCGAAACCGCAGTCGGACATGGCCCCGGTCATGTTCTGGACTCTTTGGGCGGCCTCCACTTTGCCCTGGGGCAGGGTAGCCAGATGGGATACCTTGCCTCCGACAAAGAGCATGGCCGACCCGTTGGGACAGGCAGCTACGCAGGCCCCGCACCCAATGCATTCAGCCGCATCCATAGCCGCATCCCCATCCCGCTTGGGCACCGGGATCGTATTCGCATCCGGAGCCCGTCCGGTGCTGACTGACACATAACCACCGGCCTCGATAATCCGGTCCAAAGAGCTGCGGTCCACAACCAGATCCTTGACCGGGGGGAAGGCCTTGGCCCTCCAGGGCTCGATATACACCACCTCTCCGTCATGAAAGTGGCGCATGTGCAGCTGGCAGGTGGTGCTTCTCTCTCCCGGTCCATGGGCCAGGCCGTTTATGACCAGACCACAGGTCCCGCAGATTCCTTCCCGGCAGTCGTGATCAAAGGCAATGGGCTCTCTTCCTTCCCGGATGAGCTTTTCGTTCACCTCATCGAGCATCTCCAGAAAGGACATATCCGGACTCACATCCGTGGCCTCAATGCGCTCCATTTTGCCCTTGTCCCCAGGGCCGCTTTGCCGCCATACATAGAGTGTGAGATTCATTACTTGTAGCTCCTTACGGCCAGTTCAACATTCTCAAAATGCAGGGGCTCTGTATGCAGCTGTGGTTTTTGGCCCACGCCTGTGAATTCCCAGGCCGCCACATATGCATAATTCTGATCATCGCGCATGGCCTCATGATCTTCGGTCTGGTACTCGATCCGAAAATGTCCTCCGCAGGACTCATTGCGGCTTAAGGCATCGTGGGCCATGAGTTCCCCGAATTCAAGGAAATCGGCCACCCGCAAAGCTTTCTCCAGCTCCTGGTTTAAGTCAGCATCCTTGCCGGGGACCGCCACGTTCTTCCAGAACTCATCCCGCAGAGCTGGAATGGTCTGCAGGGCCTGCTTGAGGCTCTCTTCGCTGCGGGCCATGCCGCAGTTCTCCCACATGATATTCCCCAGTTCCCTGTGGAACTCATTTACTGTCTTGGTGCCTTGAATGGACAACAGGGTCCCAATCCTGTCCTGGACCTCCCGGGTGGAGGCCTTGAAGGCCTCATCTTCGATCCCTGTCTTGCCCGGCGTGGTCTGGGCCAGATAATTGGCGATGGTATAGGGCAAAACAAAGTATCCGTCGGCCAGCCCCTGCATCAATGCGCTGGCACCCAACCGGTTCGCTCCGTGATCTGAAAAATTGGCCTCCCCGATCACAAACAGGCCGGGCAGGTTGCTCTCCAGATTATAATCCACCCACAGGCCGCCCATGGTATAGTGCGGGGCGGGATAGATGCGCATGGGCTGCTCGTAGGCATTTTCAGCCGTGATCAATTCATACATCTCAAACAGGTTGCCATAACGCTCTTCAATAGCCTCTCGGCCCAGGCGCTTGATGGCGTCGGCAAAATCCAGATAGACCCCATATCCTGTGGGCCCCACGCCCCGGCCTTCATCGCAGACTTCTTTGGCCGCCCTGGAGGCGATATCCCGGGGGGCGAGATTGCCGAAGCTGGGATACTTGCGTTCCAGATAATAATCCCGTTCCGCTTCCGGAATTTCCTGGGGCGGGCGGGTATCGCCCTTATTCTTGGGCACCCAGATCCGGCCGTCGTTGCGCAGTGATTCAGACATCAGGGTCAGCTTGGATTGATGCGTTCCGGTGACCGGGATGCAGGTGGGATGAATCTGCGTATAGCAGGGATTGGCAAAAAAAGCCCCCCGTTTGTGAGCCCGAAAGGCCGCAGTCACGTTGCAGCCCATGGCATTGGTGGACAGGTAAAATACATTGGCATACCCGCCCGTGGCCAGAACCACGGCGTCTCCGGCATAGGAGTCGATCCGCCCGCTGACCAGATCCCGGACCGTGATGCCCTTGGCCTCGCCATCCACAACCACCAGGTCAAGCATTTCGGTCTTGGGATGAATGCGCACTGTTCCGGCCTTCACCTGACGGGACAGGGCCTGATAAGCCCCGAGCAGGAGCTGCTGGCCGGTTTGGCCCCGGGCATAAAAAGTCCTGGACACCTGGGCTCCTCCAAAGGACCGGTTGACCAGGTATCCGCCGTAGTCTCGAGCAAAAGGCACTCCCTGGGCCACGCACTGATCGATTATCTGCGAACTCACCGTGGCCAAACGATACACATTGGCTTCCCGGGAGCGGAAATCACCGCCTTTGACCGTGTCGTAAAACAGGCGGAAGATACTGTCTCCGTCATTGGGATAGTTTTTGGGAGCATTGATTCCGCCCTGGGCTGCAATGGAATGGGCCCGCCGGGTACTGTCCTGATAACAGAAGACCTCCACATTATAGCCCAGCTCGCCCAGGCTGGCTGCAGCTGAAGCCCCGGCCAGTCCGCTGCCCACGACCAAGACCCTGTATTTGCGTTTATTGGCCGGGTTGACCAGCTTCATGGCCTGCCGATGGTTGTCCCACTTGTCCTTGAGCGGACCGCTTGGACATTTGCCGTCAAGTATCACGATTGACCCCCTAAATATTCAAGAATCTGAAAATGATTGCCAGCGGCACGGCCAGAAATCCAAGCCCGATAACAATGGCTGCAACCTGGCCTCCTCGGGTTATGAGCGGAAAGGTCCTGTCGGTATTCCAGCCCATGGTCTGAAACAGGCTTTGAATGCCGTGGCTTAAGTGCATAAAAAGTGCTGCCAGTCCGATGAGATAAATGAAGGTCACCACAAAGCTCTGCAGGCTGGCCACCACCATGGTGTACACGTCATGGCGGCCGGCACTGTCCATGAGATGGGATATCTCGGGATGGGTGAGCCGAAAGGTAAAATGGAACAGGTGATAGACAACAAAGGCCAGGATGACCAGACCGGTGTAGATCATGGTCCGGGAAAAAATCGTACTCCGCTGATAGGTTCTGCGCACATATTCCGTGGATCTGGACTGCCGGTTCTCAAGGGTCAAGGTGATGCCATAAAAGATATGGATAACTGCCAGGGCCAGCAGGATCAGCCGCTCCAGCCACAAAACCGGACCCAGGGTCCGAAGATGATGGGCATAGGAATTGAGACTGGACGGTCCGAAAAAGATGGTCGTATTGCCCAGCATATGGCCGATAATGAACAGGAGGAGAAAGATGCCGCTGACCCCCACCAGAATCTTTCGGGCCAAGGTTTTTTCAGTCAAAAACATGCGCGTATACTCCTTGCAGAATAATGTGTCAGCACAGCCCCGGGACCAGGTTCGGCTCTGAGTGCATAGCCTCACAGGCTGAGCATGGCCATGTACTCAGCTCCACACCCACGGCCCCTGTTTGAGCATTTCTCGCACACGAGTCCGTCCTTTACTGCACAAAAGCCGGGTTCCTGGCCTGATCCAGATTTCCCATCTTATGGGGAAGAATTTATAAATAAGCGGGATAGAATACAATGCGGGAAAATTGTGGACGAAATACGTAGACAATCTACGCATTAAAAAGGAAATGAATATCTTCCCCTGAGGACGGGAGCAGCTCACGCAGTTTGCCCGGGGAAGGAGGTATCCAGATCCAGGAGGCAAGCTCGAAGGTTGCGCGCAGTATTGGACAGCCCGAGCTTTTTGCGCATGTTGTGCCGGTGGGTATCTATGGTCCTCTTGGACAGCTTGAGCATGGAGGCAATCTCCTTGGTACTCAGCCCTTGCTTAATAAGCTCTGCCAGGTGCGATTCTGTGGAAGTGAACCCATACTCCTGGGCCAGCCCCCTTTGAGCCGGAGAGAGGACCTGGTCAATACTGGCCCTTATCATGTCCATCCACGTGGCCTGCCTGCTGGTCAGGCCTTCAGCTTCCAGTTGAGCAAGCAGGGGAAGAACGGACTGCTTGAGATTGGAGACCATGGTCTCCTGCAGGATCCCCCTGCTTTCATCTTTTTGTTCCAATAAAACCCGCAAGGCAATATTGGCCTCTTCCAGCTTGGTATTGCTGGCCATGAGCTCAGAGGTGCGCTCCTTGACCCTTTGTTCCAGGGCTTCGTTGGCCGCCTGCAGCATGTGTTTGGCCTGTTGGAGCTGCAAATGAGCCTCAATCCTGGCCAGCACCTCTTCCCGCTGAAAGGGCTTGGTGATGTAATCAACCCCGCCGGACTTAAAGGCCCGCACTTTTTCCGAGGTCTCAGTCCGCACACTTAAAAAAATGACAGGTATAGAGGCATAATCCGGGTCTTGCTTGAGCCTGGAGCAAACTTCGAATCCATCCAGTCCGGGCATGGCTATGTCCAGCAATATGAGCTGAGGCTGGTGCCGGCTCACAAAGGCCAGGGCTGCCTCTCCGTTTTCAGCCACAGCTGTTTTGTACTTATTTTCCCGCAGCATGCTGCCCAGCACCTGGAGATTGGTAGCATTGTCATCGACAATCAGGATCAAAGCCGGGGTATTGCTGTCAACAGGCATGGGGCTTCCCTGGAAGGTTTGAAGGGTTATCCTTCTTGACTCAATCAGTTGCTCCCACAGATTGAAGAAAATCACTCAGCATGGCCCGAATGCCGGGCACGTCAAAGGCCTGCACCCGCCCCTGCAGTTCCTGTCCCCAATTGAGAAGATCCCGGGCTTGGGCATTCAGAGCTGCCTGGTTGATATCTTCTGCCAACTCAAAGGCATCATCCACTATCAAGGCCTGTTCCAGTTCTTTGCACCTGGGAGCAAACTCTGTGCGCAGCTTATTCACAGTCATGGAATCCATGGCCTGGACAGCCGGCAGCAGATGCCCTGTCTTGGCTTGAGATTGAATACAGGCAGTTGTACTTTTTGGGTCAGGACCGTCATGTCCCTGGTCTGATCCGGAGGCTAAAAAACGGGAGCATACGGATAAAATCTTGTTTTGAGTCAGAGGCTTGGATAAAAAATCATCACATCGTTCAGCCACCATCTCGTGCT
Source organism: Desulfovermiculus sp. (assembly GCA_046538645.1). Lineage (GTDB taxonomy): Bacteria > Desulfobacterota > Desulfovibrionia > Desulfovibrionales > Desulfothermaceae > Desulfovermiculus. Next base: position 1,787 of record JBKHIL010000090.1, on the reverse strand, counting down.
CTTCCTGCCCTGCACCTGCAGTAAAGACCACCACCGGCAGGCCGGGAATGAGCTTTTTCATCAAATCAGCCGCATGCATCCCGCTCAGATCCGGCAGACGCAGGTCCAGAAACACCAGATCCGGAACTTCCCGTTCACATATTTCCAAAGCCTCATTCGCGCTTTGGGCGCTCAAAACACGAAGCGGGGTGGAATCTAAAATCCCGCTCATCATTTCGGCATTGGCTCTATTTTTATCCACAACCAGAATCTTGGCCGGAGAAAACTGCATATTTTCCCGGCCAGGATACACTCTGCGCAGGCCCTGAGGACGGCTGGGCACTGCAGGCAGGGAAATCCGGAACAAGCTGCCTTGATTCACCTCACTGACCAGGGAAATATGCCCGCCCATCATGTCTGTTAGTTTTTTGGTAATGGCCAGTCCAAGGCCGCTGCCCCCATATTCCCGCGTGGACTGAGAGTCTTGTTGTCTGAAATTCTCAAAAATGATCTCATGCTGGTCTTGGGCAATCCCGATACCGGTATCCTCGACTGCGAACTCCAGATCCACACACCCGGCATGACCAGGGCTATGGGTCCAGGTGACCTTGAGACAGACAAATCCCTGGGCTGTGAACTTCAGGGCATTACTCACCAGATTGATCAGAATCTGGCGGATACGCACGTGATCCAGGACCAAGCCTTCGGGCAAGCCGGGCTCAATCTCAGTCATCAGGTCCACGCCCTTGTCATTAAAGGAATGCTCAAACATGGCTTCCACATCCTGAACCAGGCGCTGCAGGCTCAGTGGTTCAGGCCTGATCTCCAGTTTGCCGGCCTCGATCTTGGACAGATCCAGGATATCGTCGATCAGGGTGAGCAACGTCTGCCCGCTGGACAGTATGGTCTGCACATATCGCCTGCTCTGTACATCCTGGACCTTATATAACAAGGCCTCGCTAAAACCTAAAATGGCATTCATCGGGGTTCGGATTTCATGTGACATATTGGCCAGGAACTCGCTTTTGGCCCGGTTGGCCGCCTCGGCCTCTTCTTTGCTCTTTTGCAGGGCGGCCTGGGTCTTTTTGATCTGCGTTAAGTCTCTGGCCACGCACACACTGCCGATGGTTCTTCCTTCCTCCCGAAGCAGGCTGATGGACATGCCCAAAGGCAATATATGCCCGTACTTGGTCCGAATAGAAACTTCTGTATCCCGCACATACCCCTGGACGCGCAAATCCGTGAGCATGGAATTGAGCTGGAGTTGATCAGCGTAGAGATCAAAGGCCGATTTGCCCCGCAACTCTTCAAAGCTGTAGCCAAAGAGCTCTTCGGCCCGCTTGTTCCACCGGATAAAGCGGCCCTTGGCATCCACAATACCTATGGCGTCGGCTGAGTTATCAAGGACGTTTTTAAAGTAGTCCCGCTCTTTTTTCAGGGCATCCTCCGCCCTCTTGAGCTCAATGAGATCCTGGGCCACCTCATACAGGGACCTCATGTTTGTATTGGCGTCCACAGCCCGTTTGCACTCAATAAGCATGGACTCCAACTCTTCGTTGCGGGTGCGGAGTTCTTCCAGCTCACGCATCATCTGGGTCGACATAACCTCATGCATACACGCACCACCTGGCTCCAGGCCATGTTTTCTCCCTTCTATATATCCAGGAACATTTTGATTTAAACCTCTGATAAATACCACTTGATATCATAAATGATCAAGCCGCAAATCAGCTTCCCCGCAGTTTTTGGGTTCTTCTTTCCATTTTCAACGATTTCAGTTTATTTGCTCTGTATCTGGATAACAGCAA
>JBKHIL010000089.1:0-6898 GCA_046538645.1 Desulfovermiculus sp. | reverse complement strand
AGTTGGAGGTCCTTTGATCATCGTGGCCAATCACCCTTTCGGGGGGCTGGAGGCCCTGATAATGTGTTCCATTTTCAAAAATATCCGCCAGGACGTTCGGTTTATAGCCAACCCCTATTTACAGGCCATTCCTATCCTGCGCGATCTGCTTATTCCCATCGATCCCTTCAATCATCCCAATTCCAAGCACATCAACCTGCGTGGCCTGCGCCAGGCCAAGAAATGGGTCCAAAACGGCGGTGCCCTCTGCCTCTTTCCGGCCGGAGAGGTCTCCCACTGGCATGTGCGTCAAGGGAAGATCACCGATCCTGACTGGAAAGAAACAGCCACCAAGCTCATTCTCAGCTCCAACGCAGACGTTCTCCCTGTGTACTTCCATGGGGCCAATAGCCTGCTCTTTCAGTACGCAGGGCTCTTGCACCCAAGACTGCGGACATTGCTGCTGCCCAGTGAAGTCTTGAAAAAAAAAGGGCAGCACATACAAGTGCACATCAGAACCCCCATCCAACGCAAACTGATGTCCCACCTGATCTCCAAACAGGCCGCCACCTGGTATCTGCGGGCCAGGACGTACGGCTTTGACAAGGTTTGCGAACCATTTTCCGGGTTCCGCAAAGTGTGTACTTGCCTGAAGCTTTCCAAAACCAAAATGACCCGCATCGCAGAGCCCCTCCCTCTCCACCTCTACTTGCAGGACCTGGAAAGACTGCCTAAAGAGTGCATTCTCCTGCAAAATTCCTCGTACATGGTGGTCGAAGCCACATCCAGGCAGATTCCTCATCTCCTGCACGAGATCGGCAGACAACGGGAAATCACCTTCAGACACAATGGGGAAGGGTCGCAAAAGCCCCTTGATCTGGACCTCTTCGATCATATGTACGACCACCTTATCTTGTGGAATACCGGGAAACAAGAACTGGTAGGGGCCTACCGCCTGGGCAGAACCGATGTTTTGCTGGCCCGTCCGGGGGGAAAAAAGAACCTGTACACCTCCACCCTGTTTAAGTTTCGTCCGGCATTCTTTCGCCACATGCGGGCCTCACTGGAACTTGGCCGTTCCTTCATCGTCCCTGCCTATCAAAAAGACTACTTTCCCCTCTTGCTTCTGTGGAAGGGGATCGGGCAGTTCGTGCAGAAAAGGCCGCACTACCGCTTCCTGTTTGGACCGGTGAGCATTAGTCAGGACTACGACAGCCTATCCATAAAGACTCTGATCACCCATCTGCGCAGCAATTTTTATCAGCCAGATCTCTGCGGACATGTCCGGGGCAAAAAACAGCCCAAAATGAAATCTTCCCGGTTCGAACGCCTGCTTATCGAATGCATCGGCAATTTGGAGACCTCGGATGTCGATTCTTTCATTGTTGATATCCAAGACGGGTCAAAGGGCATGCCGGTCCTATTGCGGCAATATCTCAAGCTCGGGGGGAAAATCGCTGATTTTCACCATGACCACAAGTTTGGGTCCTACGACGGCCTGATCGTAGTCGACCTCTTGCAGACCCAGCCAAATATTTTATCCAGATTTATGGGCCAAGCCGGGGCTTCAGGCTATCTCAACAATCACCAGCCATTTAAACAAGACACTTCGCTTTCAGCTTAAACATCCATGTCCGGGTGAACTGCGAGCAAAAACAATGCACAAATTATAGCTTAACCATCAACCATAACCTTAAACAGGTAAGTACACATGTCGGATGCGTATCTTTATTTCAAAAAGTTTATGAAACATGGCCGGCGCATTGCCAGCTTCGTCCCTTCCAGCCGCTTTTTGGCTCAGGCCATGTGCGCCCACATCAATCCCCAAAAACCCCAGATCATAGTGGAACTTGGGGCAGGAACCGGTGCAGTGACCAAAACCGCCGCGGAACTGATGCATCCTGATTCCCGCCTCCTGGCCATTGAGTCGGATCCGGATTTCTTTCCTGTGCTCACAGAAAATGTCCCCCAAGCCGAAACTCTATTCTGCGACGCTCGGGATGTAGCTGAAAAGCTGGCCAATAAAGATGTGCACACAGTGGATGGCATCCTCAATTGCCTCCCCACTCCCAGCTTGCCCAATCATGTGGCCAGGGAGATTTTTGCCTGGATGGCCGGACTTCCGGGACGGCCCTGGCACAATCAGATTACGATCATGCCCTGGGTGTATAATAACTTCTACAAACGTCTCTTTGATCTGGTCAGCTTTAAACTCATTCTGGTCAACATTCCACCAGGAGGAGTCTTTTACTGTCGGGGAGTCAAGCGCGAGGCTGCGGCCTGTTTTGAAAACGTGTTACATGCGTGAGAAGAGGAAGGACAATATACAAGGAGGCTTTCCGACTTTCTGCGCAAGAAGTTTATTTGATTTTCGATAAGAAGTAACAAAACTGTAACGCGCCAAAAACACATTCTTAACATATACCCGTTAAGAACCTGCTGTAGACTATGTTTTTCTCCAGAAGGCAGTTATGATTGCATTGCTTAAAATTCGGGCCGCTCTGTGGGGCATGAACGGGACCCTTATCGACACGAAGCGCCTCCATTACCAGGTTTTGGGATTGACCGCAGGCAGGGGCAACATCGGAGAGCATGCCGGAGAGCATAGATGAGCAGTATCCTGATCCGCAATCTTACAAAACGTTTTGGGCAGCAAACTGTTGTGGACAGGGTTTCTTTTGATGTGGATCATGGCAGCTTTCTGGTCGTTCTGGGACCTTCAGGCTGCGGCAAGTCGACTATCCTGCGCATGATCGCCGGGCTGGAGGAGCCGGATGAAGGAGAAATTTTCCTGAACGCCAAAAATGTGGCTGGGATTGATCCCTCAAAGCGGGGGATTTCCATGGTCTTTCAATCTTATGCCCTTTTCCCTCACCTGAGTGTGGCTGAAAACATCATCTTCGGCCTCAAGGTACGCAGGATCCCAAAAAATGAACGTGGGCAAAGGCTTGAGCGCGTAGCGTCCCTGGTTGGGCTTTCCGGGGAGCTGGACAAAAAACCTGCCCAGCTCTCAGGGGGGCAGAGACAGCGTGTGGCCCTGGCCCGGGCAGTTATTGCCGAGCACCCGGTCTGTCTGATGGATGAGCCGCTATCCAATCTGGACGCAAAGCTGCGCCATGAAATGCGGATGGAGATTCGGGACTTGCAGCGGCGTCTTAGGTTGAGCGTGGTTTATGTCACCCATGATCAGACCGAGGCCATGAGCATGGCCGATAAGATTCTGGTGGTCCGAGAGGGGCGGGTTGAACAATTAGGAACCCCCAGCGATATTTATAAGCATCCTTCATCGGCATTTGTGGCTGGTTTTATCGGCTCGCCGCCCATGAACATTATCTCCCTGGCCAAAATTGGAGAGGCCTGTGCTAATATGGATGTATCTCTGGAAAGGCTGCTGCCGGTCCAGAAGCTGAACGGTTCCAGTTTGGGAATGCGTCCCGAAGATCTGCGACTGACCACTTCCGGGCCCGGGCTGCCTGTCAGAGTGCAGGCAACTGATTATCATGGAGCCGATACTATGGTCGAAGTGCGGGTGGATCACCCAGATGCTGCCCAGGATAAAATCATGGTCCGGGTGGCCGGCAAGGCAGACTATGACCCGGGCAGGCCCATGCTCTTGAGCTGGGATCCGGAAAAAATCCACCTCTTTGACGCCCAGGGGGGAAGTGAGGCTCCATAGACGGCTCAGACTGGGGGTATGTGGCCCAAGGGCCAAAGTCCCTTGCGGAACCCTGCATAGCAGGGCTTAAGCCGCGAGATAACCATGAACAGGGAGGATAACTCAATGGCCCGACACATCAAGGTGATTCTGTTGACTGCAGCTCTGCTTCTGGCCTCGGTCATAGCGGCCCAGGCCAAGGTAACGCTGACCATGTACTATCCAGTGGCCGTAGGCGGACCGCTGACCAAGGTCGTGGACTCCATGATTGCGGACTTCGAAGAGCGTAATCCAGACATTGAAGTCAATGCTATTTATGCCGGCAACTACAACGATGCCCGCATCAAGGCCCTGACTGCCATGAAGTCAGGCAAGCCAGCCCAGCTTTCGGTGCTTTTCTCTATCGATATCTATGATCTCATAGAACAGGACGCTATTGTACCTTTTGATGACATTGTCAGCACAGCAGAGGACCAGGCCTGGCTGGATTCCTTCTATCCCGCGCTCATGGAGAACGGCAAATTCATGGGCAAAACCTGGGGCATCCCCTTTCAGCGTTCAACTATTGTTATGTATTACAACAAGGACGCCTTTCGCCAGGCCGGCCTTGATCCGGAACGTCCGCCCCAGAACTGGGAAGAGATGGCCGAGATGGGCTCCAAGCTGACCTCTGACAATCGCTGGGGGGTGATGATCCCTTCCACCGGCTATCCATACTGGATGTTCGGAGCCTTGTGCAAGCAGAATGGCCAGGACCTGATGGACGATAACGGCAAGGAGACATATTTCGACAACCCCGGGGTGGTCGAGGCCCTGGAGTACTGGCGGGACCTCTCCCAAAAGTACGGGGCTATGCCGGATGGAACCATTGAATGGGGCACTCTGCGGCAAAATTTCCTGGAAGGCAAAACCGCCATCATGTGGCATTCCACAGGCAACCTGACTGCGGTCAAAAAGGCGGCGGATTTCGATTTCGGAGTGGCCATGCTCCCGGCCAAGGTACAGCGGGGGACACCCACCGGCGGCGGAAATTTCTATATCTTTAAGCAAGCCACTGACAAGGAGCGCCAGGCTGCAATGGAACTGATCAAGTTTATGACCAGCCCGGAGCGTTCAGCCCAATGGTCCATTGAGACAGGCTACATCGGTATATCTCCCCAGGCCTACGAAACCGACGCCTTGAAGGAATACGTAGATGAATTCCCTCCAGCCGCTGTGGCTCGGGACCAACTGGAATTCGCAACGGCTGAACTGTCTACTTTCCAAACAGGCCGGGTGCGTAAGCTGCTGGACGATGCCATTCAATCTACGCTCAAAGGCAAGGTTTCTCCGGAAGATGCGCTGACCGATGCCCAGGAGCGGGCCGATCGGCTTTTGAAGCCTTATCGCTAAAGGCTTATCCCTTTTCTCAAAGAGCGGCTCCGGACACACATCCCGGAGCCGCTGCGCGGAGTTTTGCATGCCCTCACACCGTATGGGACCCCTCTATGGCTGGCTGCTGTTGCTCCCGGCCATGGTCCTGATGGCTGCCTTTACTCACTGGCCCACGTTGGTGACCATTTATCGCTCCTTTTTTACTTCAGGCACAGTGATTCGTCCCGCCCGCTTCGCCGGCCTGGAAAACTATCAGCGTCTGTTGGATGATCCGGTATTTATGGAGGTTATGGGCAACACCCTGCTTTTTGCCGCGGGCACGGTTCCCACAGCCATTGCCCTGGCTCTGGGCATGGCCTTGTGGGCCAATAAGGCCATGGCAGGCAAAGGATTCTTACGCTTGGCCTACTTTACGCCCACCATCCTGCCCATGGTTGCAGTGGCCAATATCTGGCTCTTTTTTTATACCCCGGATATCGGGCTCCTGGATCAAATTTTAACCAGTCTGGGCGGCTCGGGCCATAACTGGCTGGGCGATCCATCCACCGTGCTCTGGTGTCTTATAGCTACAACTGTCTGGAAAGAGGCGGGATTTTTTATGATCTTCTATCTCGCGGCCTTGCAGAACTTGAGCCCTGAGCTTCGGGAGGCTGCCCTGCTGGAAGGTGCCGGCCGCTTAACTACCTTCCGCCGGGTTGTCTTTCCTCTGCTCATGCCCACTACCATTTTCGTGCTTATAAATGCAGTCCTGAATGCCTTCAAGCTGGTGGATCATCTGTTTATTCTGACTAAAGGCGGACCGAACAATGCATCCAATCTTCTTTTATATTACATATATGAAAATGCATTCTCTTTTTTTGACCCAAACTATGCCTCCACACTCACTGTAATCATGCTCCTGATGCTGGCTCTTCTGGCTGTGCTTCAATTCGGGTTTCTGGATAAAAGGGTGCATTACAGATGAGGAAAAAACGGATCATACCCTCTCTGGATACCCTTGGGGCCTGGATTCTGGCCCTGTTGTGGATTTCTCCCCTGATGTATGCCTTTTGGGCCGCATTTCACCCTCCGGAATATGCAGTAACTTTTCAGCTTTTAGCCCCATTGAGCCTGGAAAACTTTTCTGCTGCCTGGAATCAGGCCCCATTTGCCCGCTATTTCCTGAATACTTTTATCCTGGTGAGTATGATTCTGGGCGGCCAATTGATCCTGTGCACACTTGCAGCCTACGCCTTTGCCCGCTTTTCCTTTTTTGGGCGAGAGTTCATGTTTTATGTTGTCTTGATCCAGCTCATGGTGGTCCCAGAAGTGCTCATTGTCGAAAATTACCGCACGCTGTCCACGTTAAATCTTATTGATACCATCACTGGCATTGGCCTGCCTTATATGGCTTCAGCCTTTGGCATTTTTTTACTCCGCCAGAGCTTCAAAACAGTACCCCGGGAACTGGAAGACGCGGCCCGGGTGGAAGGCTGCGGCCTGTGGGGGGTGTTGCTGCGGGTATACGTCCCGGTGGCCCGGCCCACTTATCTGGCCTACTGCCTGGTGTCCATTTCCCATCACTGGAATAATTTCCTCTGGCCGCTGGTGGTGACCAATTCTGTATCGACTCGTCCTCTCACTGTAGGCTTGGCTATTTTTGGGGCCCCGGAGTCTGGTGTGGATTGGTCAGTGCTTTCTGCCGGGACCCTGCTGGCCACAGCTCCTCTGCTCATCGCTTTTCTCCTTTTTCAGCGCCAGTTCATGCAGAGTTTTTTGTATGCCGGTGTCAAGTAGCAGTCAGCAGAGAGGAGTTCTGGTGTTATATTGACATGAATTCGGCTGTCAACAACAGTTGACCCGGGAAGGTTTGTATAAAGCTTTGTCACCCGAAGGTAATCCTGGTTTCAG
>JBKHIL010000003.1:0-25483 GCA_046538645.1 Desulfovermiculus sp. | reverse complement strand
GAGGACAGTGAACTGGCTGGGCACGCTGCACATGCCCGGGGCATTGGGCAGCATGCCCATGGCGTTCTGCCCGGTGACACTGGTCAGCCGCTGAGCCGGGGGGCCGTCCACAAAAATCGTGAAACAGCCCAACAGATATAAGGCCTCGCCGGCCTCCAGGTGAGAAACAACCCCCAGGAGAACGCCTGGCTGATCGCCTACGCTGACCAGGCCTTCAGACGTCTGGTTCAGGCTGGGCATGCATTCAGTGAGCACGTTGTAGGCTGCCGGGGCAGAGGTCACGGAATAGGCCATATCCGGATAGGGGATGGGCAGTGGCCCAACCGGGGACGGGGTGAGGCAGACGTCCGGAAAGGCCATGTCCATGCCGGCGCCCATGGTCAGTTGAAACATAGTCTCCTCCTTTTGGGTCCTGTTTGGTTTTTTTGACTCTACCCCAGGTGGACTTCCTGGCCGTCGGCCTTGACGAATTCCTCGGCCTGGAGATAGGTCACCCGACCGTGGACCAAGGCTGTTTCCCGGGCCAGGGTCCGGCTGGTTCCGGCCTGGGTCTCATCCAGGTCCTGCACATGGCGGTGGCAGTCCCCCAGACGCTGGGTCCAGGTTTCGGCTGTTGTTTCCCTGTCTTTACTTGATTCCCTCCAGATTGCACAAACAGCCTCCACTGTCTGGCCCAGCAAGGAAAAGGTATGGCTCAGCCAGCGGACCCAGGAACTGACAAAGGTCATGCCCTGGGCCGAGGCCTCCAGGGTGTTCTCTGCCCGGAGGTGCAGGTCGCTCCCGGAGGAGAGCTCCAGCAGGCCGCTTTCGGTTGCCAGACGCGCCCCGGGTCCCAGGTCGATATGCAGGGAGGCATCCGGGTCCGCCCGCTCCAGGACAGCCAGAATATAGGCGTTTTCACTTTTGACCCGGGGCAGGAAGGCCAGGGCCAGATCTCCTGACTGTGGACGCAGCAGGCAGCTGGCTGCCCGCTTGCAGGCATGGGTCCCCAATTCGCTGACAATCATGAGCAAGCCGTCCTCAGCCACAAGGACCCGGGCCTGGATCAGGTCCTGAGCCTGGGGCTGCGCTTTGGACGGTGCGTGTTCTTCCGCACAGGCGGCAAAATCTGAACCTTGCATCAAACTCTCCTCCATCCGGATGGGCAGGGGGAGGGCAGACCGCCCCTGCAATGTGATTCGTACGTTTCAGCCTCAGCTCAAGCCGGGGGTTGAAAATCTTCAGCTTCAGCCAGATCCTTATCCGGCTGGCGCAGGTAAACCTTGGTGGCCCCGGTAAAGGTTGTCTTGTCTTGAATTGTTCCGTGGATGCAGGCCAGATACAGATTGGCCCGGGAAAAATTGGATTCCGTAAGGTCGGCATGGCTGAAGTCGCTGTTGAAGCAATCTGCGTCCATGAATAAGGACCCCTTGATTTGGGCCTTGGTGAATTTGCAGTCCTTAAGGGAGGCATTGCGGAAGTCGGCCTGATTAATGTGGGCCTGACCGAAAAAGGATTGTTCAAAATCTCCTTTTTGGGCTTTGGCCGCATTCAGGACAGCCTGGGCAAACATGCACTGCCTGGCGGTTATACCTTCCAGGAGCGCGCCGGAGAGGTTCGCCCCCTGCAGCACGCAGGTGGATATGTCCGCGCCTTGAAACGAGGCAGCTGACAGATCGGCGTCCATGAAATTCACGGAGCGCAGCTTCTGTCCGGAGAAGTCATGTCCGGCCAGCTGGGCCGCGGAAAGATTGACCCGGTCAAAGCGCACTCCCCGCAGGTTGATCTCCTGTAGGACAGCCTTGCGCAGGGTGACCCGCTCCAGCGTTGCATCCTGCAGATCGGCCTGGGTCAAGTCCGCTTCCAGACCGACGCATTTCACAAATTCTGCTCCCTGAAACACCGCTTCCCGGCATTTGGTCTTGTCCAGAAAGGTCCAATGGATGCGGGCTGAAGAAAAGTCTGTCTTGGAAAATACTGATCCGGAGCAGTGACAGCGCAGCAAAAAGGCCTGCTGGAAGTTTGCGCCGCTGAAGTCCAGGCGGCGCAGGAACATATCCGTAAAGCTGCACCCGGAGAAATCTGCCTCCAGGAATGTACAATCCGCAAACCCGGTCTTTTCCAGCTTTTGGCCCTGAAAGCAGGTCCGGTCCAGGTTGCAGCCCTTGAAATTGGCCAGATGCAGGTTTTCCCTGGACAGATCCAGGCCGGAAAGGTCAACGTCCTGGATACGCTGTTTGGCCTCCAGGGCCGTGCGCAGCTCTTCCAGGCTCATGCTCTGCTTGTGGCTGCTCATCGGATATAACCTTCCTGCTGCAAGGCCTTTTCCTGCCCGGCCAAAAGACTGCGCTTAAGGTTTGTGTCCTGCATGCCGGTTTGGCCCAGGACAGTGTACAGAAAATCCACGCCAAAGCAGTTCGCCCCGCCCAGATCTGCGTTGATCAGCCTGGATTTGCGCAGGGAAGCCATGTGCAGATTGACAAAGCGCATGTCCGCAGACTCCAGGCTGCTCTTCACAAAGCGGCAGCGGACCAGGCCGGTCCGGTTCAGGTTGGCCTGGCTCAGATCGCAGGACTCAAAGATGGTCCGTTCCAGGATCGAGCCGTGCATATCGGCCATGGAAAGATCTGATGTGCGGCAATAGCCCTGCTTCCAGGTTACTTGGGCCGCATTCAGGCCGGGAAATGACGAATTGTGGGAGATGCGGAATTTGAATAAATCAGATCCGGCCAGAGTGACCTTTTGTCCGCAGCAGGAGTGAAACAGCATGGCGTTCGTGGCTATCCCGGTCAGCGAGGCCCGATCCAGGGTCAACTTTTTGAAAACGCATTTTTCGAACCTGGCATTGTCCGCCTGCAATCCCGCGGCTTCAGCCTCGGAAAAAATTGATAAATTCAGCTCAGCCCGGCTCAGGTTCAGCCCGGCCAACACCCCTTTTTGGAACACGATCTGGTTCAGCCTGGCCCGGGAGAAATCAGCCTGGGTCAGATCGCACTCCTTGAAGACCGGCATATCCGCTGCAGCCTGGCAAAGGACGGCTTGTTTGAAGACACATTTTTTGAACACGGTCCGGCCCAGGATAGCACCGCTCAGGTCAGCCCCGGAAAGATCACAGTTCTGGAGCATGGCCCCGTCCAGCCTGACCCCTGTCAGCCTGGCCTCCTTGAACAGGCAGGTGTCAATCCGGCATTCGGACAGATCCAGTCCGGACAGGTCCAGTCCGGACAGGTCCAGGTTCTTCAGGGTTCGGCCCTTGAGCTCCAACTCCCCGCTTTGGGCTTTGGCTACGACCTCTATTGGCTGGGGCTTGAGTTTTTCCGGGTCCATACCAGCCTTTTCAAAGGCGGCCCGGGCTTCGGGCGGAGGGTCAAAGGCCTTGAGTTTGGCCATGCCTTCGGATTTTTGCTGGTCCCATTGGGGGCCTGCTTCCCGCATTTTGGCAATGGCCTGGTCGTATTTGGCTTCGTCTTCCGGGGCCAGAAAGCCCATTTGTTTCATCTTGTCCCGGTTGGCCGCCACCTGATCGGCCCGGGCATTGAGCTCCTCGGTCATAGACCTTTTGGGTGCGGCAGCGGCCGGTTCGCCGGACTCAAAGCCCTCCATGGCCATTTTGTCCCTGGCCGCATCGGCTTTTTGGAGCAGATCCGCCTTGCGGGCCTCAAATGTCTTTTCCTTGGCTGCATATCCCTGCCTATACCCATCCCGGATCATGGCCCCCATACCGGCCGCGGACATGATATCTGTCAGCTTTTTGGCCCCGGGCTTTGGAGGTGCGCCCGGCGGGTCAAAGACCAGGGCCTGCTTTTGGGCCTGCTCAGGAGGGAGCTGTTCTACCACGGCCTGACGGAGATCAATGGTGTCGTTGGCCGGAGGAAAGATGGTCCGGGCCTTGGGCAGAACAGCCAGGCGGGCCTGGGGCAGAGCCTGGGCAAAGGCCTTCTCCCGGCCGGCCCAGATCCCTTCTTCAGCCACCAGGACAATGACCAGGGCCTGGTTCTTGATTTTCTCCTCCGCCTGATCAGCCAGTGGTTCCCCGGGGCCGGCAATGACCGCGATATGGGCAAAATCTCCCACCTCCTGCTCGGCATAGGCGGCTGAGAGCTCGTCCGGGACCAGAACCAGGATGTTTTGTTCTGTGGCCGCCTCCAAAAAAAGGGGCTCTTCCCGGGAACCCGGAATCAGGACTTCCCGCCTGGATGTATCCAAGGGTTCGGGCCGGATCAGCAGGCGGACCAGCTCCCGGCCGGAAAATCCGGGTAAAACCAGACCGGCTGGGATCTCAAAAGTTTCTTGATCTGGGTCGGCTTCCAGTCCCCAGTCCTTATATTGTTCAGCCCGTGGTTCTGGGTTCCAGGCCAGCCAGCGGTTGGCGATGGTTTCCTGCTCCAGACCGAACTTTTGCAGCTGCTTCTGTCGTTTTGCATCCAGCTTCAGGCCCAGACGCCAGGAGACCAGAAGAGGAAAGCCCCGGGCATGAAAAGGAGGATCAGCCGGGGAATCCATGATGGTTTCCGGGTCGATGTCCCCCTTGACCAGAAGCGGTTTCATTTCCGGCCGCTGCAGCGTCTCCCTGGCCTTGTTCCTGAGCTCGTCCCGCCGCTTTTCGATCTCTTTGGCCTTGGCCACCTGTTCCTTGACCTTGGTTTCCATGATCTGGGCCTGGCGGCGATAGTGGGAAAACAGGCCAAAATCGACATGCATCATGTGCCCGAAGCGGCTGTGCAAGTCGGTGGCCGTGGCCTCCACGCTGTCGATGGTCTGGCGGATACGGGACAGGTTGGACTCTGCAAGGCGGCCCAGGTCATCCGGGGTATAGCGCATGACCGGGGCCTGGCCCTGGTTTTTGGCCAGATGGCTTTTAATTTTTTTGGGCAGATTGAGGGTCTTTTTGGCCGCCCGGGCCATTTCCTGCTGATATTTCTGCTGCATGGCCGGGTCAAAGGGCACGCTCAGGTCGGCTTTTTTGAGTTGCTCATCCCTGTAGTGCTCAAGTGGCTTTGGTGGGTGGTTCGGGTCTTCGTCTGCGGTGAGCAGTCTGGCCAGGTCCGAGTATTCGTCGTCCACGCACCTGACCAGGCCGCGAAAGAGCAGCACGCCGCGCAGGATATCCGGAAAAAGCCACAGGGTCTCGGGCTTGAGGGTCACCTCTTCAAAGCTGGCCTGATCCAACGCTTCAGGATGCTCCATGTCCCGCCGGGTGATAAAGGCCCGGATGCGCCTGCGGGGCAGGCGGGAGGTAATCACAGGCATGTCCGGATGCATGCCCTGAATCAGAATGTCTTCCTGTCCGGAAAAATGCTCGGGCAGAAACTGGTCTTCCGGGGCCAGGCAGAAGAACTCATAGTTCATGTCCTCAGGCAGGGCCGGCCAGCGCTCCTTGAGCCATTTCTGATCATAGGTTCCGTTCTTCTTGGCCCGCTGGGGCCACATCAGGTCCAAAGGGGCGAATCCGGCAGGAGCAGGGCGATCCGAGGTCGCTCCGATCAGCTGTTCGCCTTCAATATTGGGCAGTGGTATAGCCTTTTGGCCGTTTTGCAGCTTTACCTTGACCATGCCCTTGCCCAGTGGATTTTCCTTCACTTCCGGCCCGCCGAAGGCATGGGCCCAGTCCAAAGGCATGGCCGTAAAAGGCTCGGCCCGGGTCATGCTGGGCAGGCCGCTTGCCCCGGTGATCCAGAAGCGATCCCCAAAGACATTTACCCTCTTGTCCACCGGTCCGACTTTAAGCCGGACCTGGGCCGTAGATATAGTGGTCCCCCGCGGGGCATGGCAGGATCCCCAGCAGATCACCTCGCCCCTGGGCTTGGGCCAACCCTGGTCCAGGCTGGTCTGGCCCAGAACCGGGGTCAGCTCCTGCCACAGTTCCTGTTCGGTGTGCAGCTCCTCCGGAGCGGTGAGGTCAAAATAGAGCATAAGCCCCAGGCTCAGGTAATTGACACCTCCGATGTCCACCGGCCGGTTGATCAGGGCGTGGCAGCGTTCCTTGAAGATCTTCATGTCTTAGACCACTTCCTTGATGCCTAACACCTGAGTCTTTTCACCGGCTGCCTGGATGATTGCTCCTGTGGAATCAGTCCTTTCTCCTATTGCGTGTAATTCTTCGCCGATCACTCGTGTACTTGCAGCCACCATTTCATCTTCATTTGCTGCCATGCTGGCTAGGTTGGCATTTAAGAATTCTGTTGTGCCAGCAAGTTGGGAGACTTCCGCTGCTAAGTGCTGGGATGAAGCAGCCATATCAACCATGTTGCCAGCCAGCTTATTGTGGTCTCCTATGAGCTTGTTGATTTCACCTATCAGCTCCGATCGTAAAGCACCGACCTCGTCCTCCTCTATATGGAATTTTTCCTTGGCCTCATGAAAGGTCCATTTCCAGCCATATCCGACCTCACCTTTCACCGGCCCTTCCAGCTCAAAGGCTCCGGATAAGGCCAGGCCGATCTTGAAGCCGATGAGCACCTCTTCGGTAGCCCCCAGCACTCCCTCAAAGACATTGCCGCCGACTACATCTGTCTTAACTCCGCCCACCAACTCCGTAACTGCCCCATCAATGATATGCCGTTTTTGACCGTTGACCCGGCCGTACTCATCACCATGCACAATGCTGCAAAAATCTCCGGATTCAAAGGTCAGGGTCTTTTCTGTATGGGCCCTGAGCCCTTCTGTGTTGTCGTGCATGCAGTCTCCCTGGGGATCGTCCACGTCTTTGGTATGCTCCTCATCCCCGTTGTCCCCTGGATCATCCTCGTCGTCAGGATCGTTTCTGTACCCTATCCGGATGAAGGATCCGGCGGTTGGCGAGTGCATAAGGATGCGTTTTTGGCTCTCCTCGTCCTCCATGTGCAGCAGGTTGCCTCCGCCGGAGCGCAGGCGGACCTGGGTCTGGTTTGTGCCCGTGACTACGCTGGGGGTCTCCGGGTTGGGCACTGCGGACTGGATGATGGGCCGGTCCGGGTCCCCGTCGATAAAGGTCAGCAGGACCTCGGTTCCCTTGT
Source organism: Desulfovermiculus sp. (assembly GCA_046538645.1). Taxonomy (GTDB): domain Bacteria; phylum Desulfobacterota; class Desulfovibrionia; order Desulfovibrionales; family Desulfothermaceae; genus Desulfovermiculus. The sequence continues at coordinate 18,509 of JBKHIL010000003.1, read as the reverse complement.
GCAAGGGACAGTGCATGCCGTGATCGGTCCCGGCATAGGGGGTGGCCATGCGCAGCCAGCAGGAGGCCTTGCCGTCCTTGCGGCCGGAGCGGTCCAGGGGCAGGAGGACCTTGTACCGGCCCTGCTCATCCAGCTCCGCATATTTACCGCTTCCAGCGGCATCGATCTTGGCGTGCATGGAGCCGTGGATACGGGGTTTTTCAGTGCCCCGCTCGGGGCGGAACTGCACCCCGGCCGGGATGGCCGTAAAGCTGTTGCGGTAGGCCACGGACCCGGCAGGGACCTCTACGGGCAGACCCAGGCCGCTGTGCAGATAGGCTGCCTGGCTGCCTTCGTGCCGGGCCTTGATGCTTAAGTATTCGCAATTCATGTCCTCCCGGTAGTGCCTGTCCAGGGTAAAGGTGTAGCCGGGGCGGATGACAGGCACTGTGGATTCCCCGTTGAACAGTTTTTGCCGACAGATCTGCTCCTCGGCCCGGATCTTGGCCAGGGCCTGGCCCTCCTGAAGGGTCCGGAAGTGGTCGCCGTACAGGTACAGCTGGCCGCGGCCCTTGGAGCTGACCGGGGCACTGGCTTCCATATCCAGGCCCGGGCGCTGGCTGTTGTAGTCCTTGAGCAGGACTGTGGCCGGCAGAGGACGCTGACTGCAGACAAAGCCGTTTATTACTTCGTCCCGATGCGTAGCCTCCAGGCCAGAGGGCTGATAGTAGGAAAAGGTCTGGCCCTGGGGCATGGGCTCGTGGGCCATGAGGGTGTCGGTGATGATCACCTTGTCTGTCCCCGAGGAGTGATCAACGTAGTAGTAGATGCCGTTTCGTTCCAGCCAGAAGGAGAAAAAGTCGAAGTGGGACTGTTGATACTGGCAGACGTATTCCCACTCAGTGTAGTCCTGGGACAGCTTGAACTGGAAGTCCAGGCCCGGGGAGAGTCCCCCGTCCTGAAGTACGGCCTCTATAAACTGGGGCAGGGTCTTGTCCAGAAAGATCTGGTTGTGGCAGGTCTGGGTCAGCCACCACAGCTTGGGCCGGAGCACGGCCTGATAAAAGGTGTACTGGTCTACCTTGTGCATCTGGTCCAGGGATTCCAGGATGCCGTGGATGGGAATATCCCCGGCCTGGCTGTGTATGGTCAGGGTGGCCGGAGCACTCAAGACATCTTCCAGGTCCAGGCTGTCCTGAGACGAGATGAGGGTGATCTCAAACCGAAACAGCTGGGACAGGCCTTCCTGTCCGTTGAAGCTGACCACGGTGAAGGTGCCCGGGTCCTGGCCCTGGGAGGTGAAGCTGTAGGTAAGGCCTTGCTCTTCCGGCATAATGCCCTCCTGCAAGTGAGATGTTACGGTGTGCGATGCTGCCCTTTGCGGTTGACTTAATGTTGTCCGGGCACAGTAATCTGCATGTTGTTTCCTTTGCTTTCTATGTCCGGGTCTATGTTTTCGCCACCGGTGCTTTCCCTGGGGTAGAGCACCAGGCGCAGGTACTCCGGATGGCGGCCGTAGATGGCTTTTGACACTGGTCCGGCGGAGAAGTCCCTGCGGCGCTGGACCTTGTGGTGGTGTACATCCTGGAAATCAAAGACCAGCCGGGCCGGATCCTGCAGGGTGAGAAAAGTGTGCTCTGGTGCAGGCCCGGAAAATATGAGCTCGATGCGCAAGCTTTTTTCCGAGGCCTTGTATCCGGCCTTTGTTAAGTCGCCGGGGGGAGTTGGTGTGTTTTTTTCTGCACTTTGATTTTGGGCCAAGGGCTCCAAAACGGCCTGACTTGACGTCTTGTTGGAATGAACAACATCGGTCTGGATCACTCCCCACACAGTATTGCGCGCTCTCAGAGCGGTTCCGGTGGCCAGTCGTTTTAGTTCGTGCTTGATCTCTCCCTTGCGGGCGGCATCAACCAGCAGCTCGAAATCCCCGTGGATAGCTGCAGCAAAAAGCAGGCCCACTGCTGCCAGCCAGGTGCCGAGCAGGACAAAGGGGAACATGCGGGGGGTGAGTGCTATCATCTTCAGGACCCTCCCGGGTGCTGTGAATCTTCCCGGTTCCAGCACCAGGATATTTTTTCCGGAGGCTGGGGCACGTTCTGGTGGACAAGGGCCTTGACTGGCCTGGCTCCTTTCAGATCATAATTGACCGTCAAAGAAGTCAGGCCCAGATCCTGCAGCTTGTCCTGGTGTTTTGGGAAGTCATCCGGCTGAAATGTTCGAGAGTTTCCGCTGAAGTCCTGCAGGAAATCCTGCATCCCTGTTGGGCCGGTCCAGGCGGTGCGCACTGAAAAGTCGGGAAAATGAATAAACAGGGTCACATCCCGGCAGGTGTCCGGTTTCCATTCAAAATCCCTGCTCACCGGGTAGTTGAAGTTCTCCAGCTCCTGGACTCCGTCTGCGCACTCCAGCTCCAGGCGGGTGGACACCGGATCCACAGTTGCGTTTTTGTTCACATCCGTCGGCCTGCCGCTGATGTGCACGGTGTATTTATCCTGCACAGCCTCCACGTTCTGTGAGGCTGTGTCCAGAAAGCGGAGAAAGGAAGATTCAAAGGGAAAGGCAATGTCTTTGATCCGCTTGGGGCTCCAGCCCTGTCGGGTTCGCTGCAAAAAGGGACCGGCCTGCTTGGAGGCGAATTTCAGGACCAGGCCCTGGTCGCCGAAGAGCTTTTGGCGCAGCTTGGACTGCGGGGTGTTGTCCACCGCGGAAAGGACGCGGTTTTCCCAGAGCTGCTGGATCTGGCAGGAGGCCTCGTTGGTCAGATAGGCGATCATATAGGTAAGCGGTCCCTGAAATACATCCCAGAATGTTTCGCTGTTATCCAGCTTGGACTGCTTGTGCGCATCCATCAGCCCTTGCAGGGTAAGTAACGCGGCGTCCGCATCGTCCAGGGGGGTGGAGCTGTTGGAGCCGTTCGAAGCATACAGTTTGGAGGCGAAGGTGTAGCCCTTTTCCGTACTTGAGGTGGGAGGCAGAAAATTGTGCAAGGCGTCCATGTAAGTGCCCAGGGCCTTGGCAGCTTTTTTTTGGGCCTCCAGGGACTTTAAGGCCTGGGAATCCACCTGGCCCAGAAGCTTCCGGGCATCCTGACTGCCCTTTTGTTCCAATTGCTTGGCCAGAGGGACATCTTTTTTCTGGGTGGCCACTGCCTGGCGCAGTTTGAGAAAGTCCCCGGCCAAAAGGCCCAGGGCCGGGGAGGGCTGCAGGTCGGAGATAGGTTCAAATGCGGTGTCGATCCGCTCCAGGAATTGAAAATAGGGGTTGTCCAGGGTGGCCATTTTTGCGGCTTGATGCTGCCAGTCCCTGGGGGAGAGCAGTCGGTTTTGGCCTTGAGAAAAGTCTGCGGCAAAGTCTTCCCAGGCCTGATAGTACTGATCCGCATACCAGGAGCGGAATCGTTTTTCCTGCCGGGCAAAAGCTTCGCGGTCTTCAGTCGCGGTTTTGATCTGCTGCAGGAAATCCTCAATGGCCGCTGAGCCCGGGGGAGTGAAAACGCCTTCCACTTCAGCCTGGGTGCTGCGGCCCCAGTTTGATCCCTCCCAGAAATCTCCCAGAGTCACAGGATCCAGGTCCTGCTGCTCCCGGGCCCAGTCCACAAGCCAGTGCAGCCCGGTTCCTTCCTGGGCAATGAGCCTGTTCAGCCACATGCGCAGCTCATCAGCCTCGGCCTGGAGAACCTGGCGGACGCCGACCCACTGCAGATAGGAGACATAGGCGTTTTCGAACATGGGGGCGATTTCGGGCATTCGTCCGCCCAGGACCAGGGCCAGGATGTCGTCCACAGGGAGGGCGAAGGAATCTGGCGTATGGCCGTCGAGCTGGCCCTGGATCATGTTCAGACGCCAGACGGCATAGGTGATGTACAGACGGATATTTTGGCTGCGTTCTTTGCTGTCCATGCGGGAGAAGGTCTGATTGAGCTCCTGGTCCAGGGGAAACAGGACCTGGTGCTGGAAGAGATCAACGTGGGTCTTTTTCAGTTCCTTTCCGGCCCGGTGGGCATGGTCAAAGCCCATGCGTCTCATCCAGACCGGTCCGGAATGCTCCTCCAGGAGCTTGATGCTCTCGGCAAACAGGCTCAGGCGGTACAGGTCCTGGTCGATTTCATGAGTTATTTGGGGCGGCCGGGGGAAGGGCTCGGCCACCATTTCCAGGGATTCCCTGGTCTGGACATAGGAATAGCTGAGCACCCCGGCCAGACAAAAGGCCAGCAGCAGCCAGGCTGTGAGAGCCAGGTTTCGGGCACTGGCCCGCCAGTGCAGAAAGCTCTTCAAGGGCGCAAATATTCCCCTGTCCCGGGGCAGGATGGAGGCAAAGAGGTCTGTGAGAAACATCCCTCGCTCGGACTGAGGCTGGGGTACCTCCAGACTGTCTGCAAAAAGCCTGGTGGTATGCAAAAGACTGGTCCTGGCCCGGCCGGACTGCCGGGCACTGGAAAAAAAGATCCCGCGCAAAAAAGGGGTTTCGGTATAGGGGTTGGGCCCGAAGCATCCGCGCATGAATCCAGCCAGGCCCGGAGCCAGGGCTGTGAGCTCCAGGGGCAGCAAAAAAGCTCCAGGATGGGCGCTCTGGGCTTGGAGCAAAAGGGGCAGGCGCAGTTCCCGCAGGCGGTTGCTGACCTGCTCCACGGCGTCCCAGGCCGTCTTGTCCGGCTCAGAAATCGGGCCATCCAGGGCCAGACCCATGGCCTGGCGGGCCTCATCCTCGGAGAGCAGGTCCAGCAGGGAGCTCAAGCCCAGGACCTGATCCAGCTTGGTGACCAGGACGTAGACCGGAAAGCGGGCGCCCATGGACTGCATCATTTCATCGATCCGCCGGCGCAGGGAGAGTCCGTATTCTGCAAGCTTCTGCCGCGATTGGCTGAGCAGTGTGTCCGCCGCTACCGTAACCACCAGCCCGTCCAGGGGCTCTTTGCGCCGATACCTGGTGAGCAGGGCCAGAAACTCTTCCCATTCACTGCTGTCCACCCCCTTGTCCTGGGGTATGGCATAACGTCCGGCAGTATCCAGGATCACGGCCTGCTCAAAGAACCACCAGTCCACGTTGCGGGTGGATCCCAGGCCGGCAGGGCCCGCTGGAGAGGTATCGGTCAGGTCGGTCTGGATGGCGCTCAAATCCGCCTGTTTGACCGCCGTTGTCTTGCCTGAGCCGGTTTCCCCCAGGATCATGTACCAGGGCAGGACATACAGGGGATCTCCGCGCAGACGCAGTTTGGATCTGCGCAGGGTCTCCACGGCCCTGGCCCAGCGGGCCTGCAGCTCCCTGAGCTGAGGCTGTTCCGCCTGGGCCGCGGCCTGAATGACGCTCTCGTCATGATCGATGACCCGGCGGACAAAACGCTTTTCCCGGCGCCGAAAATACAGCCGGCGCAGAAAAAGGACCAGAAATACCCCGGCCAGGATTCCGGCAAAGACCGCCCCTCCCATCCACAACGGCCAGCCCCGCCAGAGGGCGAGAAGATAGCAGCCCCCGGCCAGCAGGCCGAAAAGCAAAAGGAGCACAAGGACTTTCAGGATTTGAAACAATATTCTGGTCATGAAGAAGGCATTTCCTTTAATATGCGGACATCAGCCTGTGCATCATATCGGCCAGCATGCTGTCGTATAAAAGATACATGACAGCCAGGGTGATGAGAGGCACTGCAGTCAGGGCAGCCAGTCCCGGACTGAGGATTCCGTGCCATCTTCTGCGTTTCACCGCGCTGGGGGCATAGGCTCCGGGGAAGAGCTGCCCTGAAGTCCGGGTTGGATCTGCACCGGACAGGCTATGCAGGCAGCGGTTCTTGATTGCTTCCAGCTCCTGCCGGGCTGTGTCCTGAAAATAGCGGCCGGTAAAGCCTAGGGCCAGACAGGCGGCATAGACTTCCACAACCTGGCTGCGGGCAGAGTCAGGATCAGGGAACAGAAGGCTTGAGATATCGTCAGGCTCTGATACAGCCGCAACACTCTGCGTTTCGGCCGTGTCCCGGGGGCCAAGGAGCTCTTCCAGGCGGAAGAAAAATTCTTCCCCGGCCCGCACTGTGCCGTAGAGGCGCTTCTGCAGGGGCAGCATGATCCACTCTTCCCGCCCAGGCCAGGAGGAGCCGAGAATCTGCTCGTCGATCCAGGCACAGACCGCGAAGCGGGCAGTATCGAAGTACTCCTGGTTTTGGCTCAAGACATGGTCTCTGGCCTGGGCCAGCAGGGACTCCAGGTCGGTGCGTACGGTCTCAAAGTCCGCCCCTGTCTGGTCCGGGTCCCGCAGGAGCAGGCTGACATAGGCCAGGGAGTCGGCAAATGCATCAACAAACCGCATATCAGCCTCTCATGCCCAGCACAGCAATCTGGGCGGTCAGATCCTGGGGGGCTTCATCCCAGAACAGAGCCAACTGGCCGCTTTGACGCACCTCCTGCCACAAGGTGCAGTGGGTATCGATATGGAAATACACGGTGTTCGGCCGCCGGGGCAGTCCGGCAGGAGGAGTTTTGCTCCCGGTAATCGGAATCCCGGATACGGCCTGGGCTACCAGGGTGGTCATGCTGGCGGAGGGGCTGAGCTTGAGCAGCCGGCCGGCGGATTCCAGGACCCATTCCGGATCAGACTCGGTGCTCAGCTCCAGCCAGAAGCGGCGGCCGCCTTCCAGGACCCGGCCGGGCAGATCCAGATAATAAAAATGTCCTTCCGGCTGCATGGTCAGCACCATTTCAGGACCGGCCCCTATGGTGTCCACGATATGCATGATCAGTTTGCTGGCCGCAGTAAAGCAGGTCATCGGATCGGTGTGCTCATAGGCCGGCAGCAGGCGCTGCCCTTTCTGGTCATAGCCCAGAACATCCACGTCCAGGGCAAAGGTGGACAGCTCACCCGCCATTTGGCGGAGCACAGCATAGGCCTGCCAGGGGTGGAGGGGGGTGCTTTCGGTGAGATGAAAGCACTGGGCCGCATACCGGCTCAAGGTGCGCAGGGCCATGAGCAGGATGACATAGCTCATGTCCGCTTCCTGACTTTCCAGCTGCCCCGGGCTTTTATAGCCTTCGAGCTGGCGACAGCGGGAGGTCAGCAGGTCAAGGATGTTGTCCAGGATGCCTTTCAAGGGGGCAAATGCATGCATGTTCAGGCAGGGAGGGACGTACTCCTGATCCAGCACAACGGATTCCCCGCGTCTGATCAGCCGGGCCACCGGGAGGAACTGAAATCCGGCGGCGCCGTCGTCCAGTTCATGCTCAAAACGCAAGGCCAGGGTGTAGCGCAGAAACTGCACTTCGGCTTTAGGCCCATCTCCCAGGAGGTCAGGGACTTCTTCCGGAGTGCTCAAGACGTGAAATCTGGTCTTGGCAGCCCCGGCATCGTCTGTGCTGTGGACCACAGCAGCATTTTGACCCCGGGGATCCCATTCCCTGGCCAGGACATAGACCAGGACCGGCTGGTCACCGCTGACCTGAGCATCGGCCAAAGAGCGGGGCTCGATAAGCGCATTGTCTGGACAGGCGGCCAGGGTGCCGTCCGGGAACAGGACGCGGCCTTGAGTCAGGTGCAGGGTGCCGGACTGCAAGGCAGTGGAATCAAAAACCACCTGGTCCACACCCCAGAAGAAGGGTTGCATCCACTCCTTTTCGGGCCAGAGCTCAGAGCGGATCCACTGCTCCTGCAGCTGCAGGTGATGGGGCTGAAGAAACTGTCCCTGGTGCCAATAAATGGGTTGTGCAGTCACTCCCGTTCTCCCACGCTTTGGATTGAATGCGGCCCGAGCAGGACCTGCATGGTCAGCTTGCCCGGTGTATAATTGTCTTTGGACCACCACAGGGTGCCGCTTTTTTTATTCTGCAGCGGGATGTGGTACAGCCTGGTTACTTTGTCTGGCCTGAGCTGGAAATATCCGGCCACCAGGCCCACATGTCTGGCCTTTTCCGCCCGGGCAAAGTGCATGGTCTTGTTGTGTCCGGGCTGGATGAACAGTCTTTGGGCCTGAACCACGGACTGCCCTGAAGCGTTGCATTCCAAGAGTTCCTTGAGCCCGGACTGCTTTGCGGCCTTGGTCTGGAACGGGCCGGGGCGCGTGAGCTGATAGATGCACACGGTGGTGGCATGGGCAAAGCCGTGGTGGCTGTTGAGCTCCGGGTCTGAATGGATGATCAATTCCAGGGCCTTTGGCTCATAGGTCCAGTGGACCTGGTCTTTGCTCCGGGCCGGGGCCGGCTTGGTGGCCGGTATCTGGGACTGGTCCACAGGATCACGTGTTTTCCCCCCGCAGGATGCAAGCAGAATCAAAAGACTGCACAGGCAGATACAGGCTGCGCAGGACAGGGATAAACCAAGCGGCCAGCGCCAGGAAGCTGATTGTCTGGTCACGATGCCCCCCCCCTTTACACAAGCTGCAGGCGGTACAATTCTCCGCTGTCTCCATCGGGTAGCCCTCCAAAGAGCAGGGATCCGGGCATGCCTTTGAACTGGACATAGTACGATTCGGCATCTGTAAGCCGGTTGTGCACGGCCCAGGCGGTGAACTCCTCCCCGCCGGCTTCCAGAGTCATGTCCTGCATCTGATATTCAAGAACGGTTCTTTCCGGCACCTTTCCGGCCGGGCCCACGCCGTGGGCGGTGATTCGGCCCTGATCCAGGCCCAGCAGGGAACCGGCCCACACCTGAGCCCTCGCAGGACCGACTTCCAGCCACTGACCCAGGCCGGGCAGGGGATGCACAGTGAGCCGGTATTCGGTGTTCTGCTCTGGCGGAGGCATGTTGGCCCTGGCCGCCAGTTTGGGGCCCAGCCCGGCTTCCTGGTTCAGGACTTCGGCTCCGGCCAGGGGAGTGGGCAGGGCGGGCTGGTCTTTTTCTTCCGGGACAAGGAGAAGAATCGGCAAGGGGAGTGCCCGCCGGCCTTGCACGGCCAGGGCCAGCAAAGAAAGGCCGTAGCGGGTTTCCAGCCGGCTCAGTCCTTCGCCCTGGGCGCTGATCAGCCACATGGCAGTGGCGGGCTCGGACAGGGACTGCATCGGGCCGGACCAGGCCATGTTCTCCAGATCGTCAACCCAGAAATGTCCATCAGCGTCTAATCCGTATCGGGTTATCGTCTGGTACAGCCTTTGGGCCGTCTGCTCATCTTTTTCCAGCATAGTCAGCCAGATGCGCTTTTTCATATCCCGGGCTCCTGGATGGTGGTTGCGTCCTGGTAAACATCGGCCTTTGGTGCTGCTCTCGATGCATAGTCCAGCTCAAAGCTGCCCTGGTCATCCACTGTGACATGCACAGAGCCGGGGATAGTCTCCTCAGTCATCCGGGCCAGGATGTCCCGGGACAGCTGAGGCAGGAGACTGCCCCGGAGAATAAAGTCGATATTCCGGGCTCCGGTTTCGGTTTCCGTGCACCGCTGGGCAATGGCCTGGACCACGTCCTCACCGCAGGAAAAGGCCATATGATTATTTTCTGCCAGCTGCCCCTTGAGCCGGGCCAGCTTGAGGCGGACGATCTCCTGCAGGGCCTCGTTTTTCAGGCTGTAATACGGAACCACTGTCATCCGGGCCAGGAGGGCGGGCTTGAAGTGCTGGGAAAGCAGGGGGCGCACCGCACCCAGTACGGCATCGGACGGGGGATCATCGGTCCCGGTCATTTCCTGGATGATATCCGAGCCCAGGTTGGAGGTTAAAATGAGGATGGTGCTGGCAAAGTCGATCTCCTTGCCTTCACCATCCGTGAGCACCCCCTTGTCAAAGACCTGATAGAAGATGTTCATCACATCCGGATGGGCCTTTTCCACTTCATCGAGCAAAACCACAGTATATGGATGCTGGCGCACTGCTTCGGTGAGCAGACCGCCTTCTCCAAAGCCCACATATCCGGGGGGAGAGCCTATGAGCCGGCTGACGGTGTGTTTTTCCTGAAATTCGCTCATATTGATGGTGACCATGGATTTTTCCGAGCCAAAGAGCACATCGGCCAGGGCCAGCCCGGTCTCGGTCTTGCCCACACCCGAAGGGCCGACCAGAAGGAAGACGCCCATAGGCTGGCGAATGTCCCGGATTCCGGAGCTGGCCTCTTTGATCACGTCCGAGACAGTGGCCAGGGCCTGGTCCTGGCCCTTGATCCGCTGCTGCAGAGTCTCTTCCAGGTGCAGCACGGTCCTGGCCTGGTCCTGGGCCAGCTTGCCCACCGGGATGCCGGTCCAGTCCGAGATGACCCGCCCCACCAGCTCAGGGGTGACTTCAACGGCAATCAAAGGATCGTCCCCTTGCAGCTCAGCCAGGGAAGCGTCCAGCCGCCGGAGCTCTTCCCTGGTTTGCTCAATCTCATCCTCCGGGGCCTGGGCTATCTGCTGCCGGGCCTGAAGGACGGCAGAGGCCGCCTCCTGCTGCCTGGACCAGGCTGCCCTCAGATCGCTGCTCTGGTGCTGCAGCTCCTCTTTGCGGTCAAATATGTTCTCCAGCCGCTCGTCATCTATGGGCACATTGTTGTCCCGGTCCCGGACAAGGGCCCGAGCTTCGCGCTCCAGGGCCTGGATCTCCCGTTCCATATCCTCCAGCCGAGGTGGCCTGGCGTCCAGGTTGACCTTGACCCGGGCGCAGGCGGTGTCCAGGAGATCGATGGCCTTGTCCGGGAGAAAGCGGCCGGAGATGTAGCGGTCCGCATATTCTGCGGCAGCTGCAACCGCGTCGTCCCGGACAATGACCTGATGGCTCTGTTCATAGGCCGGGCGCAGACCGCGCAGAATCAGGCGAGTGGTCTCCACCGAGGGAGGATCCAGCTTGACCATCTGAAAACGGCGCTCCAGGGCCGGGTCTTTTTCAAAGTACTTTTTATATTCCTTCCAGGTGGTGGCCGCACAGGTCTTGAGCTCTCCCCGGGCCAGGGCCGGCTTGAGCAGGTTGGCCGCATCAGAGGAACCAGCGCTCCCGCCGGAGCCGATCAGGGTGTGGGCCTCGTCAATGAACAGGATGATGGGCTGGGGGCTGGTCTGTATCTCCTGGATCACTCCGCGCAGCCGGTTTTCGAACTCTCCCTTCATTCCGGCCCCGGCCTCCAGGGCGCCCATGTCCAGGCCCAGCAGCCGGACATTGCGCAAAAAGGCTGGAACGTCCTCCTGGGTTATGCGCAGGGCCAGTCCTTCCAGGACCGCGGTCTTGCCCACTCCGGGTTCGCCCACCAGGATGGGGTTGTTCTTTCGCCTCCGGGCCAGGATATCCACGATCTGCCGGATTTCCTGATCCCTGCCGAATACGGCGTCGATCCGGCCCTGGCCGGCCCTGGCCGTAAAGTCGATGCAGAACCTGGTCAGGGCCGAGCCCCCGTCGGGCGGTCCCGTACCTGCTTGGGATGCGGATGTCGCAGGGCCAGGCACTGGAGTTTCTTCAACAGAGCCCCGGGTCAGAGCCGGGAAATCCTTTTCTATCTGCTGCCTGCTTATTCCCTGAAACAGGGCTCCAAGGCGGCTGGCGGCGAAAAAGGCGGGTTTGGCCAGAAAGGCCAACAGGACAGCCCCGGAGCGGATGCGGGTCTCGTTTAGGTTCACGGAGCTGATCAGCCAGGCTGATTCCAGAAGCTCGATAAGCAGGGGAGAAAAGACCGGTTTGCCGGCATTTCCGGTCTGCAGATCTTCCAGGGTGGCGTTCAGGCCGGCCTGAAGCTGTCCCTGGCTGATGTCCAGCTGATTCAGAAGCAGGGGCAGGTCAGTGTCTGCTGCCTCCAGGCATTTGCTGAAGAAATGCTCCACCGTGATTTCGTAGTGAGTGCGGGCCGCGGTCAGGCCGGCGCTGTCATGCAGGACCCGGGTACAGGTGTCATTGAGCTTGGCCAGCAGGGATTTTATGTCGATATCGATCATGGGCTTTTCTCCAGTGTTTCAGTCAGCAAAAGTCTGGCTGCTTTGCACACGCAGCAGTCGCGGCGGCGTGCCGGGCAAAGGTGACCGTCCCCGGCTCTGTCCAGGGCTGGGCAAAGAGCCAGGTATCCAGGCCCAGGCGGGACCAGGCCCTGCCTCCCAGGGTGGTGGTCGGCCGATCCTCCGGATCCACTGTGAGGTTCAGGTCATAGTCCAGGGGCTGAACCTGGTACAGGGATACGTGCTCCAAAATGGCCGAGTAAAGCTCTGTGCCGGGCAGCAGTGCTTGAAACTCCCAGGCCTTGAGGGGGCCGATGTCCAGGCGGAACTTGCCCATGCTGTCTATGAGCTGCGATCCAAGCACTGTGTCTTCGCCCAGGGAGTTTGCCGTGTGCCCCAGGCGCAGACGCTGATCGTGGGGAACAGGCAGTTTCTGGGGCACACATTGGGTGATTGTAACCGGCAGTTGTCCCAGGCGGTCGGCAAGAAGGGTCTGCAAGCCCAGGGCGGAGCGGGGGTATTGGGTGTACAGCCCGGCATAGCGAAGGGTCTTATAGGTTTCGCCCAAATGCTTGCGCAGGGACGAATGGCCAAGACCCACAAGACAATAGAGACGCTCCAGGGCTTCCGGGTCCTGCTCCTCAACAATGCGCACCGCCTGGCGGCTGCGGGCCCAGGTCTTGTACAGCTGAATGAAAAAGGGGTTGTTCAGGATGTCCAGGAAGTCCCGCAAGCCGGAAAAGTCTTCCCTGGCTTCGTCCAGAAGCTCTTCAGTGTAGAACGAGGGAAGAGGGGAAGAGGAGCCGTACAGTCCGAGAAAAGTGGCGGTGATCCGGTATCGGGTTTGATCTTCGGCATCTTCTGCTTCCAGGCCGCGGATATCCGAACCGGGAAAACCCAGGGAAAGGTGGGGCCGGATCCGCAGGATGCGGGCCAGAAAGTCCTGCAGGGCCTGGCCGCTGGTCTGACCGGTGACCAGCTTGAGCAGGCGCACAACCTGGACAAAGGCAAAATCCTGCGGTTTATCCAGCAGGTGCTGGACTACAGAAGGTGGCGTTCGCCGAGTCTGGCCGGGCATTGAAAAAGCTCCTTCCCCAGGGTGTCACGGACAATGAGCCGCGTATAGTTGTTTATGGCCCCGTAGCCGGCCAGAAAACTGTCCAGCACCGAGCAAAACAGGCGAATATCTCCGGGCCCGGTGAATCCGTTCGGATCCAGGTTCAAAACGATATCCCTGCCCCGCAAAACCTGTCCGCGGAATATGCGGTGCGCGGGCCTGGTCTGCAGGTCGGCCAGGGCCTCTATGCGCCGGGTATTGGCCAGGACCTGGTTTTGCTCCCGGGTTTGGGAGAAGATGTAGAGCTTGAGGATCTCCCGCAGACTGGCCGCATCGGCAATGGACAGATAATTCAAGTACAAGTGGGACAAAAAACGCCAGAGCATATTTTTGCCCAGCGGGGGCTGGGCCGGAGAGGTCGGATTGCGGATGTTTTCAAAGCTGGCCAGTTCCGGCGAGGTCTCCGTGGGTTTGCTGATGTCTCCAGGTTCCAGGCTTTCCGGCAGATCCGCATTGGTGCACTGAATGTCCAGAGACAGGGTTTCACGGCGGGGGTTTTTTTCCTGCCCGGTGTAGGCCACAGACAAAAGCATCTCTGCCCTTTGGCCTAGGGCCGAGGGCCGGGTGCGGACCGTATAGACCGGAGCGGCCTGGGCCTGGGGATTAAACATCTCAAAGGGCATGTATTCCCGGGTGGCAACCGTGCCTTGTTCGACTCCGGTGACCTTGTCCACCGCATACACCTGGAACTGATCCACAGAGCCCCCACTGGGCCGGATCAGGTATTCTGACTTGCGGTGATCCAAAAGAATCGGTTCGGCTGAGGACGGAAAGAGGTTGATGATCGGAGCGGCGAACAGGGCAAAGTGGCTGGACTTAATCTCCGGTTCCGCCTGGGGGGGCTCAATGAGTTCCAGGGTCAGCTCAAAGCTGGTGCTGTTGTCGCGATCTGTCCACTGCTCCAGGCCGGTGAGCTCGAAAAAAAGAAATTTTTCCGGAAAAATGAAATATTCCTGGATGATCCGGTATCCAGGGAAGGCATTGTCCGGATAGGGCAGCAGACTTTCTTCCGGGGCAAAGCCGACAGCCCGGAGCTTTGCCCCGGGCAGGTTCAGGCCCGAATCTGCGGAGGTGGACTGAACACGGATGCTGCGGATGTTGTTGGCCAGCAGATGAAAGCGGGCCGCTGCCTGAGGAAAGGGGCCGGTGAGATGAAAGCGCAAAGGCCCTGGAGACCAGCTGTTCAGGGTCACGCCCCTGAGTTGCAGGCCCAGGACTACCCGGGCGGACTGGCCAGAGACGTGCTGGTATGCCGCATGGGTCAGCTGCAGGGGGTGCAGGGGCACGTCATAGCAGGTGGAAAACCCACAGGATACGGAATTGACCGGAACGGAATCGATGCGGGTCCCCCGGGGAACGGTCACTGTCTCCCGCAGGCTGGGTTTGGGACTGAATTGAATTATGGACATGGAAGGGATAGGCCGCAGATAGTGGGGCAGAACCAGACGCATGAGCCCGTGCACGATCTCCGGCAGGTCGTTTTCGAGCTTTTCGCTGAGCAGGCCGGACAAAAAGGCCGTGCCCTCTAGGAGCCGCTCCACGTCCGGGTCTGCGCTTTGCTCCGAAAGCATGGGGGCCAGGGCCGGGTGGGCCCTGGCGAACTCAGCGGCCAGTTCGCGCAGGTGGCCCAACTCGCGGCTGTAGTAGAATTCGCTCATGCTCAGGCCTCAATCCGAGATGCTGATTTTCCCGTCGGGCTCAAGGACGGTTTCGAAGACAACCGGGATCTGCCTGTCCTTGTAGCGGATGTTTCCGCTGAGGCGAAAGGTCAGTCCCGCGGTTGTCCCCCTTTTTTCCTGGTGGTGAATGACCTGGATGTCGGCCAATCGGGGTTCATACTTTAGTACCACCCGGCGTACTTCAGCCTGGATGGTTTCCATGGACTGCGGACCGGTATCAGAGATCATATTGGTAAAGTCGGGCAGGCCGAAATCAGGGGCTATCTGTGCCGAGCCCTGCCGGGTATTCAGGATCAGGCGCAAGTGTCTGGTTATGGAGTTCTTGAGCATGCCGGAACTGGAATCCAGGGTCCTGTCCGCAGCCTCTTCCACCCGGCGCATACGTTCCAGAAGCCGTTCTTCGCGTACCTGCATGTGATCTCCTCAGCGTTACGGCAGGTAGAAGGGCTGCCTTGTCGAAAATGCCGGCGGACTATGACTTCCAGTCGTCCGTATACTCGATATTGCCGTCGTTATAGGTCCAGGTGATCTTGGAATAGGTCATGGAGACATCCTCCATATCATGATAGGGCTTGTTGTCCGGGAGAAAGGTCAGGGGCGTGTACTCGCGCATGTTGACCAGGATGGCTTGTTCCAGCTTGATGGTAAAGTATTTTTCTTCTGTCCCGTCATCCTTGATCCGGTAGGAGTCAATCTGCACATCGCATTGCTCCCCGTTGCAACAGGCATTAAAGAGCTTGGGAGAGGCCTGGTCCTTGTGCTTGGTGACCGTGAAAGGGTGATGGATGCGCTGGCCGGTGGGCAGGCCGGTATGGGTGTCCTTGGGGATTTCCACCGTGTGGTCCACCTGATAGATGAGCATGGTGTCCTTTTTGTCTCCGCCCTGGGCGCAATCGCCTTTGATCTCACCCTGGTTTTTGCCTTTGACTTTCATGTACGCAGTAAGAGCCATGCCATTATCCTCCTGTTCAGATTAAAGCGGTTATTCCTTGTCCAGCTTGCCGACGAGGGATAAAGTAAATGAAGCCCCCATGTATTTGAAATGGGGCCTGGCCTTGAGACTTACCGAGTACCAGCCCGGATCGCCGGCCACGTCCTGAACGGAAATCTGGGCCATGCGCAAAGGACGGCGGGAGCGGGTAGCCGGGTCGGGATTGTCCATCTCGGTGACGTACTGGCTGATCCATTTGTTCAGCTCCCGGTCCAGGTCTTGCCGTTCCTTCCAGGTTCCGATGTTTTCCCGCTGGATGACCTTGATGTAGTGGGCCAGGCGGTTCATGATCATCATGTACGGCAGCTGGGTGGACAGCTTGAAGTTCATCTCCGCCTCTTTGCCCTCGGTAGTGTTGGCAAAGACCTTGGGCTTCTGGCAGGAGTTGGCCGAGAAGAAAGCGGCGTTGTCCGAGCCCTTGCGCATGGTCAGGGCGATGAAGCCTTCTTCGGCCAGCTCGTACTCCCGGCGTTCGGAGATCAGGACCTGGGTGGGGATCTTGGTCTGCAACTCGCCCATGCTTTCAAACTGGTACAGGGGCAGATCCTCCACCGCTCCGCCGCCCTGGGGGCCGATGATGTTGGCGCACCAGCGGTACTTGGCGAAGCTGTCCGCCAGACGATTGGCAAAGGCAAAGGCGGTGTTCCCCCAGCAGAAGTTGTCGTCGCTGTCTGAGACATCTTCGGTAAAATTGAAGGTTTTGGCCGGTACAGTGTCAGAGCCATAGGGCAGCCGGAGCAGAAACTTGGGCAGAGTCAGGCCTACGGACCGGGCATCTTCGGATTCGCGGAAGGACTGCCACTTGGCGTACTGCGGTCCTTCGAAAATGGAATGCAGATCTTTGAGGTTGGGCAGCTTGTCCCAGGAATCGATACCGAAGAAATCCTTGGAGGCTGCGGCGATGAACGGGGCGTGGGCCATGGTGGCCACACTGGCCAAGGATTGCAGAAGCTGGATGTCCTGCGGGCCGGGGCCGAAATCGTAATTGGCGATCATGGCCCCGATGGGCTGGCCGCCGAATTGGCCGTATTCAGCGGTATAGACCTGTTTGTACAGCCCGGATTTGACTACTTCCGGGGCATCTTCAAAGTCGTCCATCAGGTCCTGCTTGGAGACGTTGACAAACTGGATCTTGATGTTTTCCCGGAAGTCGGTCCTGTCCACCAGAAACTTGAGCGATCTCCAGGAGGACTCCAGCTGTTGAAAGTCCGGGTGGTGCATGATCGTATTGACCTGGGAACTGAGCTTGGTGTCGATGTCGGCGATCATGTCGTCCACCAGGGCCCCGGAGATCTTGGCCTCCTGTTTGTTGCCGGATACGAGCTGCTGCAGGAACTCCTGCAGGCCCCGCCGGGTCATGGAGTAGCCTTCGTCGCTCGGCTTGAGGTTCGTGGCCTCGACGATCTCGTCCAGCAATGAGCCCCGGGTCTGGGCTTCTTGTTCCTGTTTTTCCTGTGGTGCCTGTTCTTCAGCCATGAATTGGATCCTCCCTTATTCGTCTATCCCCAGTTCTGTGAGCAGCTTCTGCCGGGCGTGTTCATCCTTGACCAGGGCTTGAATTTTTTTTCTGAAATCAGCCACATTGGCCAGGGGGCCTTTTAAGGCCTTCAGGGCGTTGCGCAGCTCCATGAGCTCGGCCAGCTCCGGGACCTGGGCCGCTATGGCATCCGGCTCAAAGTCGGACATTTTCTTGAATTTAAGATCTATAGCCATCTGGGCATCCGGGTCATCGGCCAGGGTATTTTGGACGTTCACTTGGAGTTCCAGGTCCTGACCGGCCATGACCCCTTCAAAGTTGTCCTTGTCCACATTGACCGGATCCCGATCTTCAAGCATACGGTCGTCTTCCCGGTTGGTGAAGTCACCCAGGACCATGAGCTTTAAAGGGAGCTCCACCTCTTCCTTGGCGTCACCGGTATCAGGCTTGTAGACAATGTTCACTCGTTCTTTCGGGGCTACTGAGCCTTCTTTGGCCATAACAGATCCTCCGGTTGTTATGCTCCCTTGTCGGGGCGGTTGCCAGGGGTGTGCTCTTCCTTTCCATGAAATAGACGATGCACGTAAAAAAATGTTTCTCAATTGACAACATCACTTTGGGTCAGTCCAGTGCATGGCCCGGCTTGGACTGATTCTGCTCATGCGGGCAAAAAGAGCCCGGGCCTGGTCAAAGCTCTCTTCATGCGAGCTGTTCCTGAGGATTGCGTAGGCAGCCTCCAATCCTTCAAGGGCCAGACCGGGCTCCCAGAAGTCAAGGCTGAATCGATCCAGGGCGGCCACAATTTCCTGGGAATAGGCAGTGCCCACCTGAGAAGGAGTGTCTTGGCCCAGGATTCTGAGCAGGCCAATCTGCAACCGGAGCCGCTCGCGCATTCCGGTCTCGCGGCTCAAGGCCTCCTCCAGATGGCTCAGGGCTCCGAGGGAGTCATTTTGGGCGGCTTTGTTTTGAGCCTGGGCCAAGGTCTTCTGGACAGGATCAGAGCGCTGCTCTGTCTCAGAGCCGGACTGTCTGCCCAGGGTGTGCAGCCAGTCCCACGCATGCTGGCTGCAAAACGGTGTTCCGTCGTTGAAGGTCAAATATCCAAGACCTGGGAAGCGGCGGATGAACAGGGTGGTTTCTGTTTCCAGGGCATCCAGGGCCTGGGCACCGTCCTCGCCCAGCCCCTGAAGGGCCTGGGCGCTGGCCCAGCTTAGGTCCAGCCAGAAAAGGTATTGGCTGACCCGGGATTCGGTTTCCTGGAGGACCTGTCTGAACTTGGACTGGTTCAGGAGTTGATGAACGGAACGGAGAATCTCTGTCTCCGGCGGGGGGATGCGGGTCGCGGTCCCTTCTGTCGGAGGGAGGGACTGAATCCGGCTCCAGGCTGCCCAGCGGTTAATGCGGAAGGCCGGAGGAGAAAGCGGATCTTGGTTCATCACCCACTCCCTGTAGGTGAGAAGCTGCTCCAGTGCATG
>JBKHIL010000088.1:0-6933 GCA_046538645.1 Desulfovermiculus sp. | reverse complement strand
TCTGTCTTCTGGACTCTTCCTGGGCTGATACGAGCACAAAGGTTCTTCAGCCAGGTAGTGCCCGTTCATGGTCAGAGCCCTGGCCCGGCAGCCCCCGCAGACCCGGTGATATTCACAGCTGCCGCATTTGCCCTGATAGGCCGACGGATCGCGCAAGGCCTGAAACTGGGGGGAGCCGGCCCAGATCTTGGGAAACGGCTTGTCCCGAACCTGGCCGCAATCCAGCTCCAAATACCCGCAGGGCTGGACCTGTCCGGAATGGGAAATGAAGCAGAAGCCTATACCTCCCAGACACCCGCGGCTGACGGCATCCAGGCCGAAGTTTTCCTGGGTTACAGCTATGCCTTCCTCCCGGGCCCGTTGGCGCAGGATACGGTGGTAATGGGGAGCACAGGTAGCCTTGAGGTGCATATCCGTCTGACGCCGAAAATCGTAGAACCAGTTCA
Organism: Desulfovermiculus sp.; assembly: GCA_046538645.1. Lineage (GTDB taxonomy): Bacteria > Desulfobacterota > Desulfovibrionia > Desulfovibrionales > Desulfothermaceae > Desulfovermiculus. The sequence continues at coordinate 6,487 of JBKHIL010000088.1, read as the reverse complement.
GAATGCGCTCATACTCCTGAGCGGAGATGATCTCTTCCTGCAAGGAGGCGGCCCGGCCGGTTGGGACCAGGAGGAAAATATGCCAGGCCACGGCCCCCAAATCCTGGGCCAGGGCAAAGATCTTTGCAAAGCTGTCCAGGTTGTTTTTGGTCACCGTGGTATTGATCTGAAAGGGGATGCCGGCCTGCTTGAGATACTCGATGCCCTGCATGGAGGCCTCAAACGCTCCGGGGACCCCGCGGAAGGCATTGTGGCTGGCTGCGTCCGGTCCGTCGATGGAAATGGACACCCGCTCTATTCCGGATTCGCGCATGGCTTTGGCATTCTGGGCATTGATAAGGGTCCCATTCGGGGCCATGACGCAGCGCAGCCCCTTTTCCCGCGCATACCCGGCCAGCTCGAAGACATCAGTTCTGAGCAGGGGCTCTCCGCCGGTAAATATAATAATCGGACTCCCGGTCTGGGGAAAGGTGTCGATCAGGGCCCTGGCCTCCTGGGTGTCCAGTTCTCCGGGAAAAGGATCCTGCCTGGCCTCGGCCCGGCAGTGCTTGCAGGCCAGATTGCAGGCCCGGGTCACTTCCCAGGCGATGAGCCGCAGGTTGGGGGGGTGGGTGGATGAGTGCATGTATGCTCAAATTGGTTTGAGGGCCTTATCAAAAACTCTGTCAGAAAAAACCTGAAAAGAGGGCAGGCATTACGCGAAGACGCGAAGCCTGCCCCTACACTGAGCGCCTCGGCTGCCCTCTGTCGTTTTGCTTCGTTCCCTGGGCTCTCCTCCCTGGGGACGTCTTCTTTTTGTGGCTACCGGCCACCTCCTAGTCTTCCCTGGTCCTGAGGTCCAGCTCAATCATAATCGAGTAGGGGCTGGAGTCCCAAGAAAAACGTTACGAGGGTGACCCTGGTAACGAAGAAAAAACAAAATAGCATTATCTATATAATCCACTCCACCGCCTCGCAGGCGAAATAGGTCAATATGCATGTAGCCCCGGCCCGCTTGATGCTGGTCAAACTCTCCAGGGCCACCTCCCGCTCGTCGATCCAGCCCTTTTCTCCGGCCGCCTTGATCAGGGCGTACTCACCTGAGACATGGTAGGCGGCCAAGGGAAGGTCGTATCTCTCTTTGAGCCTTCGCAGGACATCCAGATAAGGCAGGGCCGGCTTGACCATGAGCATATCTGCCCCTTCCTGCCCATCAGCCTCTGCCTCCCGCAGTCCCTCCAGGGCATTGGCCGGATCCATCTGATAGGTCTTGCGGTCTCCAAAGCTGGGGGCACTTTGGGCCGCTTCGCGAAACGGCCCGTAAAAGGCGGAGGCGTACTTCACGGCATAGGACATGATCGGCCTGTCGCAGAAGCCCTCTGTGTCCAGGGCCTGGCGAATGGCTCGTACCCGTCCGTCCATCATATCAGATGGGGCCACCATGTCCGCCCCGGCCTGCACATGGGAGAGAGCAGTCCGGGCCAGAAGTTCCAGGCTGGCATCGTTCTCAATGACGCCATCTGAGACCAGGCCGCAGTGCCCGTGCGAGGTGTATTCGCAGAGACAGACATCCGTCATCACCACCATATTCGGAACCGCCTCCTTGATCCGGGCCACGGCCTGCTGCACAATTCCGTCCCGGGCATAGGCCTGAGTGCCGTATTCGTCCTTATGCCTGGGGATTCCAAACAGCATAACCGCCTGCAGGCCCCTATCCCGGGCCTGACGCACCGCGGCAACCAAGGCGTCCAAACCGAGCTGGAACTGTCCGGGCATTGAAGTTATAGGATTGCGAGTCTGAAGATCATCGTCTTCCAGGACAAAAAAAGGATGAATCAAATCTTGAGGCCGCAGTTCGGTCTCCCGGACCAGATTGCGCAGGGCTTCGGTCCGCCGCAGGCGGCGGCCGCGAAAAAAGCTCATAACTATTTTTCTCGTTTCAATTTCAGTGTTATTCCGTGTGTTCCGTGGGCAGAAAGTCTTCGCCTTATGTCAGCCCGATCTCTTCATCCGTCAAATAACAGGCCGGATCCGGGGCCCAGATATCTCCGTAATAGGCCTCGGCCCGGGCCCGGAAATTTCCACCGCAGACGGACAAAAACCGGCATTTGGCGCAGCGGCCGGTGACATAAGCCTTTTTGTCCTTGAGCCGGGCCAGAAGAGGTATGTCCGGATCGGTCCAGATCTCGGAAAACGGGCGATTACAGACATTACCGAAGGCATGGTTGCGCCAGAACTGATCGGCGTACACCGTTCCATCCCAGGACACGCAGCCGATTCCCCGGCCGGAATTGTTGCCCTCGTTGTATTGCAAAAGCTGCATGACCGCCTCGGCCCGATCCGGATTCTCCCGGAGCAGCCGGAGATAGACATACGGTCCGTCGGCATGGTTGTCCACAGTGAGCACTTCCTTTTCCAGACCGTGAGCATACAGGTCTCTGGTCTCATCCATAATGGTATCCAAAATCCTTCGGGTGGCGGCATGATCAAGATCTTCCTTGATCAGCTCCGACCCCCGGCCGGAATAGACCAGATGGTAGAAGCAGACCCTGGGAATTTCCCGCTCCCGAAGCAGGGTGAAAATTCCAGGTACTTCCTGCTGATTCCGCTGGCTGATGGTAAAGCGCAGGCCCACTTTCAGTCCTTCTTTCTGGCAGTTTTCCAGGCCCTGCATGGCCTTGGCGTACGCCCCGGGCACTCCCCGGAAGGCATCGTGGATATCCTCGCCCCCGTCCAGGGAAATACCCACATAGGAAAGGCCCACCTCCTTGAGCTCTCTGGCCTTTTCCCTGGTTATCAGGGTTCCGTTGGTGGAGATCACCGCCCGCATGCCCTGGCCGACCGCATAATGCGCCAGCTCCAGCAGGTCAGCCCGGACCAGGGGCTCTCCTCCGGAGAACAGGAGCACAGGAGATCCGAACCCGGCCAGGTCATCGATCATGGCTTTGGCCTGCTCAGTACTCATCTCATCCTCTCCCGCGGTCTCATCTGAGCGGGCGTAGCAATGGGCGCATTTGAGATTGCAGCGCCTGGTCATGTTCCAGACCACCACCGGCTTTTTGTCCTGGGCAAACTGCAAAAGATGGGAAGGCAGATCCCGGGAACGGCGCCCATATCGCAGGGCGTCCGAAGGCTCGACACTGTCGCAATAGAGTTTGGAAATACCGATCATTTATTTTCGCCTCTGTCCAAGGTCAAAATATTTGTTTTCTCCCTGTCTCTTATGGCCTCTTTGGCGGCTCACGGGCGACAGGACTATTGAATTTTATCTGTTGGACACGGAGCGGATTGGAGGCCTTTGAGCAACTCCTCCCTGGAGACCAGAAGACTGGAATACAGTTCCCTTTTCTTGTCCTCCGGCAGGCGTTTGAATGACGACTTATCCAAAAGCCGATTGAGCTGGTCCATATCCTGAGAGATCTTACGCACTCTCTCCTGCAGTCCTTGATCGTGTGACCACACCATCCCGGAGAGCAGAGCAATCTCCTTAACATCCTGGGTCAAAACCCGCAGGTTTTCCGGAGAAAGCTCCTGCCGAGCCCGGCGTCTGGCCCGGAACCGGTACCACTTATCCAGGATCCAGTGCCACACATTCAGATCCTCAGTCAGCTTTGCCCCCGGCAAGTCTGACATATTTTTTTTGGGCCAAGAGCCCAAAAAAGTTTGCTGTTTTAACAAATAGGTGCTTTTTTATATCCGATCAAACTGACAGCCTGCGACCCTCGACAGGACTGACCTCTGATCTCCGACCTCTGTCCTCTGACTTCTGACCTCTGACCTCTGTCTTCTGTCTCCTTCCTATCCCATTCCCCGGGTAGAAACCAGCAGAGAACTGAGCACCAGGACGAGAAGGACAGGCAAAAGCATGGCCAAAAGCACCCGCAGGTAGGTGGTTTGATGCACATACTTAAATCCAAGGAAGGTGCAGACCATGGTCCAGACCATGCCTACTACCGGACCGAAGAAAGGAAGGACGGCCAAAACCATAGGCGCATTGGCGTAGCTGATGACCTTGAAGGTGCCCTCATAGCCTTTGGCACCTGCCTTGACCGCAAGCAGGCAGGCATGATTGAGCGCACTGACCACAAAGAGCATCCCGCCCAGAAACACAGGATACAAAATAAGGACCAACAATGAGCTCAGCCCGGTCAGGCCCAGGCCGAGGAAGTCGCCCCCTCCCTGTCCCGCCTGGGGAGCCACCCCGGCCATGCGCCACATGAATTGGGCCAGGGCCTGAATCTCGGCCACCAGGACATAAAAAATAAGTGGCTTGCTCAAACCTGCTCCCAGGGGCAGGCGGGCAAAAAAGGCCTGGGGCTGGAACATGACCTGCTTTATAGTCTCTATAAATCCAGGGAAGAAACCATAATCCATGAGATTTTCCCACGGAACTCCTCCTCTGGATCCAGTTCTCTGCCTTCTCTCCTGCCAGGCTCTTTTTTGTCCTTCGTTCTCTTCCTCCGGCCCGGCGTCAGATAAAGACTCCAGTTGGGACCAGATATCCTCTTCTGAAGACTGTTTTTCTTTATCATCTGTCTCAGGCCGTTCAAATCCTTCTGCGCCGGAGGAAGGTTCATCCTTGCTTTCTCCAGCCTGTTCAAGGTCTTCACGGAAAGAAAATTTCTGCCCACACTTGGGACAGGTGGCCATCCTGGCCGTGGGCGGGATCTTTTCTTCAGGAACCTCCCGGGCAAATCCGCATTCCGGACACTTTATTTCCATTAGCAAACCTCGCTGAGTTCAAACTTCCAAAGTTGTACCTTCTCCTGGTCCGAGAATCAAGCCAGCCCTTATCAACCCCTTGTGCTCTCACATCAGAGAAGGTAAGAAAGCTTGATGTTCAGCACTTGCAAAGGAGAACCTCGTCATGCAGGCAGAAGAAGTTAGCCAAGGCAGGACTTTTGTCCTCCGTCTCGAACACGGCGACATTGTCCATACATGCATAGAAGATTTTGCCCGGGACAAAGGTATCAGGGTCGGGGCTTTGATCATCCTGGGCGGAGCGGATCAAGACAGCAGGCTGGTTGTCGGACCGGAGGACGGACTGCAAAGGCCTGTCAATCCCATGCAGACAGTCCTGGAGGCTGCTCACGAAGTGGCCGGGATTGGCACTCTTTTTCCCGATGAGCAGGGCGAGCCGGTGCTGCACATGCATATGGCCTGCGGGAGGGGGCAAGCCACCCGGACCGGCTGCATCCGGTCCGGGGTGCAGGTCTGGCAGATTATGGAAGTGGTCCTTTTCGAACTTACCCATTGTCAAGGGCAACGAGTGACAATTCCTGAGCTTGGTTTTCAGCTCCTGCAATTGCCAAAAGAGGTGCGTTCTCTCTGATAATTGTTTCTCACCCCCAATCTCAGACTGACAGCTCCTGCAAAAAACCTTGGCCAGCGCACTTACTCACATACCGGCTCAGCTCCGGGCTCCAAGCCGGCCAGATACTCACTGACCAGATCCTGTTCCTCCTGCGTCATGTCCATACCCTTTTGCACCATGCGGGCCACGGTCTTATCCCAATATGCCCGGTCTTCCCCCAGATTGATGCAGGTGATCTGACTGGAGTGGCAGGAGACACACTTGCCTGTAAAAAGCGCCTGCCCCTTGGGCTGCGCTTTTCCTTGACAGGCCAGCAGACCCAGGAGACAGCATGCCCCTGCAAGAGCGGGCAAACATCGCATAGTCATAGAACCTCCGACTGCTATGGCTTATCCTGCGTTTTCTGCCTTCCGGCAAAAATCGCATTGTGTCGTTTGAGAACGAGTGGAGCCTGAAGCTGCCTAAACCCAGCCCGCTCCAGAATGCGCTCTATGTCCTGCAGGGATACCCGGTGCGCCAACGGGGGGCCGAAGGGGGCCTCCTCTTTCTTCCAGTCCACCACTAATACTTTGCCTTCTGCATGCAATATGCGGTGAACCTCCTTGATTGTTCTCTGCGGATGATCAAACTCGTGCAGGACATTAGCCATAATCACCAAATCTGCCGTGCCGGAAGCAAAGGGCAGTGTGCTCTCACCTATCCGGACCAGACCGACGTGCTGCCGTTCCTGCACGCTGAGGTTTTGCTGCAGCCGCTGCAGAACCTCCCAGGATATGTCACCGGCCCAGATAAAGCCATTCGGGACCAGACGCTGGCACAGCGGCCGGGTATAAAACCCTGTTCCGGCTCCAAGATCAACCGCTCTTTTTACCTGGTGCACGGAAAATGTGTCCAAAATATACTCCGGATTTTCATAGGAAAGGCGCTTGGGATCTTCCAGAGACGAAATGTGTTTGGGATCAAACTTGTGCTTGGCCATGAATCGTGTCCTTGGTCAAAATTTCCTTCAGGGGTAGACGCTGGAGGCGAGAATGATAACATTAAAAGGAGAACTACTCCCTACATTTCATAACCACTTAATTCAGCAAACAGCAAGGAGGAAAGCCATGCGTTTGTATTCTCAAGCATTTAAGGATCAGGGCACCATTCCTACCAAGTACGTTATGCCCGGAGCCGGAGGGGACAACGTATCGA
>JBKHIL010000087.1:0-6952 GCA_046538645.1 Desulfovermiculus sp. | reverse complement strand
TTCTCAATCAGGATTTATCCCTGGATGAATACCTGGAACAGGAAGATCGGGATATACTTTTGTCGGCCCTGGAAAGAACCGGTGGGCATAAAGGTCAGGCAGCTCAACTTGTGGGGCTGAGCTTCCGTCAGTTCCGCTACCGTCTTAACAAGTATCTCATAGGCCCCAAAGGAGAATAAACATCGCCTGCGAGGAGCTGCGTCTCTGGATCCGGAATCAGTCCAGACCCGCTTTGGCCTCAAGCTCTCGAAGCCTGGCCAGAATCTCCTCCTGTTCCTTCTTGCTCAGGGCGGAACTTTGCAGACGTCGGCGCAGACCCAATATAACCATTTCAATTCGGAAATCCCGACATGAATATGTGCCTTGTCCCAACTTGTAAGCCTCCTGTTTTTCACGGCGATGTATGCAGGTGCTGAAGAACTACCAGCATAATCTCTCCCTAGCAAATCCGCGCCTGCCAAGGTGTTTGCCTTGATTTTTGAAATCGGGTAGGAATAGGCGTTTATGCACTGGTCAACTTTGGCCCTAAGAAGGAGTGGTCCATGAACCAAAATACAGCAACCCGACACCCTGCTCCTCTTGGTATTGTCGCTGGGGAAGGGCAGTTTCCACTCCTCGTGGCCCAAGGTGCCCGGCGGTTAGGACGGCCTGCAGTTGGAATCGCTTTTAAGGACCACACCCGGCCGGAGCTTTCCATGCTCCTGGATGAAGTGACCTGGCTGCGCATTGGACAGCTCAGTAAGATGCTGGCCTTTTTCAAGAAAAATGATGTTCAGGAAGTGGTCTTGGCCGGTGGCATTAACAAACCCCGGGCCCTGGACATGCGGCCTGATTTCCGGGCAGCCAAGCTTCTATTTCAGTTGCGGAGTAAAAACGACAATTCTATTTTGCACAGCGTGGTCAGGCTCCTTGAAGACGAAGGCTTTACACCGGTGTCCCCTTTGCAGTTTGTGCCCTCTTTACGCACACCGGCCGGAATATTAACCAAACGGGAACCCACCCGCCAGGAAAAAGCGGACATAGTGTTCGGATGGCCACTGGCGAAGGAAATAGGCCGCCTGGATATCGGACAGTGTGTGGTGGTCCGGGAGCAGATGGTGGTGGCTGTGGAAGCAATTGAGGGAACCAATCAAACCATTTCCCGGGCCGGGAACCTAGTGGGCAAAGGGACTGTGGTCATAAAGACCTTCAAGCCGGGTCAGGAAGAATATGTCGATCAACCCGCCGTAGGACTGGAGACCATTCGAACCATGATCAAGTCTGAATCTCCGTGTCTGGCAGTCGAGGCGGACAAGAGCCTGTTCTTCGATCGTCAGCAGGCACTTGAAATAGCCAATGAGGCCCGAATTTGCATTGTGGGCTACCATACCGGTTTTGAGTTTTAGGATAAAACGAAGGACCGGACAAACCGTTAACAGATATTGAACAGAGAGGAAGCATGCCCAATATCTTCAATAAATTACTTGGCGTCTTTTCCAGTGATCTCGCCATTGACCTGGGTACCGCAAACACCCTTGTTTACGTCCGAGGAAAAGGGGTTGTTGTTAACGAGCCGTCGGTTGTGGCTGTCAAAAAAGATAACAAGGGGACCAGCAAGGTGTTGGCCGTGGGCAACGAGGCCAAGCGCATGCTGGGACGAACACCGGGAAATATTGTGGCCATCCGCCCCATGAAGGACGGAGTGATCGCCGATTTTGAAATCACCGAATCCATGCTCCGGTATTTCATTGCCCAGGTGCACAACAGTCGCCGCCTGGTTCGACCCCGGATCATCATTTGCGTCCCCACTGGCATTACTCAGGTTGAAAAAAGAGCAGTCAAGGAATCGGCCCAGAGTGCCGGGGCCAGGGAGGTCTATCTCATTGAGGAGCCAATGGCTGCAGCCATCGGGGCTAACCTGCCCATTACTGAACCCACGGCCAACATGGTTGTGGACATAGGCGGGGGGACCACAGAGGTGGCAGTCATTTCCCTGGCCGGTATTGTCTACAGCAAGTCTGTCCGGGTGGGTGGAGACAAGATGGATGAATCCATCATGCATTATATTAAACGCAAATACAATCTCCTCATCGGCCTGAGCAATGCTGAACGGATCAAACAGACCATTGGGGCAGCTTTCCCCGGGGAATATGACAACCAGGAACTTGAAGTCAAAGGCCGTGACCTGGTCTCCGGGATTCCCCAGCATCTAAAAGTCAATTCCGAAGAAATACGAAACGCAATCTCCGAAGAGGTGGCCACCATTACCCATGCTGTGCGCATGGCCCTGGAGCAGGCCCCTCCAGAACTGGCTTCAGATATCGTGGATCGCGGGATCGTGGTCACCGGCGGAGGGGCATTGCTCCGGGGTTTGGACCAGCTGCTCCGTGAGGAGACTTCACTGCCTATCACCATGGTGGATGAACCCTTGTCCACTGTGGTTCTCGGTTCAGGCAAGGTGCTCGACAATCTGGATATCCTGAAAGAAGTCACCATCGATTAATACTTGTGTTGCCATTTAAACCGCGCCATATCATTTTGGTCTTTCTCCTGCCCTTGTTTTTGTATATGAGTATGTATACGTGGAACTGGAAAACAGGGCATTTGGATCGATTGGCCAGATATACCGGATTAGAGATAGTTGGCAGTGTCCTGGCCCCCGGCAAATGGGTTCACCGCAGAGCACATTTTTTTTGGGATTCGTATATCCATCTTCATCAGGCTCAAGAACAAAATGTTGCCTTGCAAAAAGAAATCCAAAGCTTGAAGCTGGAGATAATGCGCCTGCGAAAGGAGGCCCAAACAGCTTCGAGACTGCGAGAGCTGCTGCATTTCTCTCCCCCCCCGGAATGGGAATTCCAAGGGGCTGATATTATAGGCAGCAGGATCGGGCCCAACGCAGTTTTACAGACATTGACCATCAACAAGGGCCGCCGTGACGGCATCACCAAAAATACACCCATCCTGACCCCCGATGGAGTCGTTGGGCGGGCACATCAGGTCAGCCCTCATTTCGCCACTGTTTTACTCATCACAGACCCCAACAGCAATATCTCGGTCCGCGGTCAGCGCAGCCGGACCAATGGTATTCTTCGAGGGCAGGGTCTGCGGCGGCCTCTCCAAGTGAAGCATGTACCTCAGAACTCACCCATGTACGAAGACGAAATCCTGGTCACTTCCGGCCTGGACGGACTGTTTCCCAAAGGCCTCCCGGTGGCCAGAGTGGAAAACGTGACCATATCTGATCTTTCCCTGTTTAAAGAGGTTCAAGCCCGGTCTCTGGTGGATGTCAAACAACAGGAAGAGGTCCTGGCTATCCAGTGGACACAAACCGGGTCTTCTTCTGTCCCAAAAGCCGACCCATGAGAAAGTAAACAAGTATGCGCATCGTGTTCTGGTGGGCCTTTTTCACTGCTGTGTGTATTTGGATACAAAATATTCTGCCCGGCATTGATTGTTTTGGCCCCGCTCTGCTGGTGCTTTTGCATCTTCAGCGATACAAAGAGGCGGCCTGGTTGACGCCGGTATGGATAGTGGTTAACGAAGGCGCAGGTACACTGGCCTTTGGCTTATCGATCCTGTGGATAGGCGGCTTGGTTCTTTTTTTCTTCATCCTCTGCCAGTACCTCAGCAGCTCGAATTTTGCCTTCCTGCTCACTCTCTCAATCCTGGCCGGTATCTGGCAATCAGCTACTCTCGAGCTTATGTTGACCTTGCAGGAGCTCAACATCCCTGCAGATATGATTCTGCTCCAGGGAATAAAGACGGCCTTAGTATTTCCCCTGTTGTGGGTCGGCATGCTGACAGCTTTTAAACGCTGGGGGCAGAGGCGTCATGTTTCGTCCTGACCAGACCCATGCTAAGCCCACTGATCGAATTGCCCTTTTACAGGTGCTTATAATCGCCCTTTTTGTCGTTATTTCTCTTCGACTGTGGTACTTTCAAGTCCATAAAGGTGAATACTTTGCTCAAAAAGCTCAAGCCAACATCACCAGACGTCAGCCTGTCCTCGCCCCCAGGGGACTGATTCGGGACCGAAACAAAACCATCCTGGCTGATAACCGCCCGGCATATGGCTTGGCCCTGATTCGGGAAAACTGCCCGGATATCAAGACCACTCTGGAGCAGGTCAGCTCCTGGACCGGAATTCCCTTTTCCGTCCTTGAGCAAAGATTTGACCAAAAACGCTCTCAAGTCCAGCCCTTCAATCCTTTACAGCTTGTTCCCAATTTGAGCTTTGAACAACTCGCATATCTTGAAGCCAGGATCCACGAATGGCCGGGGCTGACCATTATTACCCGTCCCTTGCGCACATACCCCTATGGTCCTGCTCTGTCCCATGTTCTGGGATACGTCGGTCAGGCCAATAAGCAGGAACTCAGAACAATTCCCCGCTTGGCAATGGAAGACATGATAGGCAAGCAGGGAGTGGAGAAAGCATTTGAAGATGTCCTGCACGGACAGAAAGGGCGCAGGCAACAGGTAGTCAATGCTCAGGGACGCACCTTGCGCTCGCACATTATACAAGCACCGGAACCAGGTTCAGATCTGGACTTGAGCCTGGATTTGCCCTTACAAAAATTTATTTGGGACAAGCTGGGAAATCATAGCGGGGCTGTTGTGGTCATGGAGCCGAACAGCGGCCAGATTTTGTCGTTGGTCAGCAAACCCGGTTACAATAATAATCTCTTTGTCCAAGGACTCAGCCCGGAAAAATGGAAGAGTTTGCTCAGAGATTCAAGCCTTCCCTTGCAAAATCGTGTTACGCAAGCCAGTTACCCCCCGGGCTCCATTTTTAAACTGGCTATCGCCTCCTGCGCCCTGGACCGCTCCAGCATCACTCCATCTACGACCTTTTATTGCCCTGGCCGCTACCGGCTTGGAAATGGCGTGTTTAGATGCTGGAAACGAGAAGGCCATGGAAGATTGGATCTCCAAGAGGCTATCAGCCAGTCCTGCGATGTCTATTTTTATAATATCGGCGAGCAGCTTGGTATATCACGTATCAGCCAATTCGCATTGGAATCAGGTTTTGGTCAGCCGACCGGGATCAATCTCCCTAATGAGAGCAAGGGTCTTATTCCGGATAAGGAATGGAAGCGCAGACGGTTCGGCCAATCCTGGCAGGGAGGAGAGACAATTATCACGTCTATAGGGCAAGGCTATGTTTCCACCACTCCTCTTCAGATCGCCCGCTACATTTCCGCTTTCGTCAACGGCGGACACTTCCTTCGGCCGCAGCTTGAACTCAATGCCTCTCCAGAAGAGCAGGGGAGGCTGTCCCTTAAAGACAAACACCGGCAGTTCATCACTCAATCCATGATCCACACAGTGGAGAGCAAACGCGGCACGGCGAGAAGACTGCGTATGCAAAATGCCACCATTGGGGCCAAGACAGGCACAGCTCAGGTGGTCCGGCTGTCCGAAGAACATGAAGGCAAAGATACTGAAGAAATCCCCTACCTGCTCCGAGATCATGCCTGGATGGCCAGCTTCGGGTCCAAGGGCGACAATACCTATGTGGTGGTGGTGCTTGTGGAGCATGGTGGGAGCGGGAGTTCCACTGCCGGACCCATTGTCAAAGATATTTATGAGCACCTCTTTTCCGCAGACTCTTAATCCTACAGGGTCGGCCTTCCGACGTCTTGTAATCAGGGCCCGTTACTTTCCCAAACGTGCTGAATCGCCGGCCCTGATCCCAGTGGAGATTGTCCATGTCCCCATTTGATCGCCGCCTTTTCACCCATCTGAACTGGTCCCTCCTGCTGTTGGCCCTGCTCCTGTTCGGCCTTGGGGTCCTCAACATTTACTCTGCCAGTTCCCTCCAGAGTGCAGCCGGTATGACCAGAATGGCTTTTTTTCAAAAACAGCTTTTCTGGGGAGGAATCGGACTTTGCGGCCTGGTTTTGTGCAGCGCTTTTGACTATCGCCACTTACGCAGCCTGGCCTGGCCAGGCTACTGGCTCTCTCTCGTCCTCCTGGCCTTTGTTTTTTTCACCGGCGAAGCCATCTACGGATCCAGGCGGTGGCTGGATTTGGGTTTATTTCACTTTCAACCTACAGAGTTGGCGAAGCTGAGCTCTCTGCCGCTCACGGCTTTGCTTCTTACCCGTATCCCCGGCCTTTTAACCTGGAAAGACCTGGGGAAGATCCTGCTCATCATCTCCGCCCCGGTAGTGTTCATAGTCATCCAGCCAGACCTGGGTTCAGGGCTTAACATTCTCCTCCTTGCCGGGGGGATGATGCTCTATCACGGCATACAGACACGGGTGTTCTGGACTTTGGCCCTGGTAATACCCGTCCTCATGCCTATCTGCTGGTTTGGTCTGCATGAGTATCAACAAGAACGGATTTTGACCTTTCTCAATCCGCACAGCGACCCACAAGGGGCCGGCTACAATATCCTGCAGTCGCAAATCGCCATAGGCTCAGGCCAAATTTGGGGCAAAGGCTTCTTGGAGGGGACTCAAAGCCAGTTGCGGTTTTTGCCTGAAAAACACACAGATTTCGTTCTGGCCGTGTTCTGTGAGGAATGGGGTTTTGCCGGTTCGATTTTGCTGCTCAGTCTGTTTTGCATTTTTTTGTACCAGATAATGATGGTTATTCAAGATTCCAAGGACCGATTTGGACATTATATAAGCGTTGGTGTATTTTTCTATTTCTTCTGTCAGATCGTCATAAATATGGGCATGGTATTAGGCCTTTTACCTGTTGTGGGCATCCCTTTGCCCTTTCTGAGCTATGGAGGGACCTCCACGCTAATTAACTTTTGTTTCCTCGGTTTGGCCCTTAATGTGTCAATGCGCAGATTTGTATTCAAGTCCGATTAATCGGCATTGAATTCCTCGTCTGAAATCAGATATCAGCTTACTTGACTATAGTATTGCAAGCTGCTGGTATCCCCAAAACAAAAATAAAAACACTGAAATTGCGGGCAATAACAAGTAAAACCCCAAAGCCCTGGTGACCAGGA
>JBKHIL010000086.1:0-6953 GCA_046538645.1 Desulfovermiculus sp. | reverse complement strand
TTTGCGTAGGGCGGGCTTGACCCCAAGCCCAGCCCTCTTCATGCTCTGTTTCATATGCTCTGTTTCATTCTTGATCAAACTGGCGGTCTGCGGCCAGCGGCGGCGCTGAAAAGGTACAAGGGAGGTCCTATGTATGCATTAGCCATAAACGGAAGTCCTCGAAAAGACGGAAATACTTACACCTTGCTTCAAGAGGTGCTCAGACCGATAAAAACTGCCGGCTGGGACACAGAACTGATTCAAGTGGGCGGACAAAATATCAGAGGGTGCATCGCCTGCTACAAATGCTTTGAAAATAAGGACAAGCGCTGCTCAGTGGACACAGACCAGTTCAATGAGGTCATGGAAAAGATGGTCCGGGCGGATGCCCTGATCATGGGTTCGCCCACTTACTTTACGGATGTCAGCGCTGAACTCAAAGCGGTACTTGACCGTTCAGGCCTGGTTTCCCAGGCCAACAACGTGTTGTTTCGCGGCAAGATCGGTGCGGCAGTGGCGGCTGTCCGCCGTGGAGGGGCCATCCATGTCTTTGATACCATCAACCACATGTTTTTGATGTCCCAGATGATCGTGCCCGGTTCCACCTACTGGAATATAGGTATGGGTTTTGACAAGGCCGAGGTCTTGCAAGACCAGGAAGGTATGACCAACGTTCGACATCTGGGTGCTGTTATTGCCTGGTTGGGCAGCGCAATCGGCAATTCCCTGGATTCATATCCCGCACCATGAACAAAAACCTCATAAGGAGGCAACAATGAAGGTTCAAATTGATTACGATTTGTGTATGGGCGACAGAAACTGCAATAAGGTCTGTCCGGAAGTGTTTCAGTACGATGAAGACCAATTGATTTCAAAGGTGTTGGTGGACGAGGTCCCGGAAGACCTGAAGGATTTAGTGCGCAAGGCAGCCCGTGAATGCGCGCCTGGGGCGATCCTCATTGAGGAGTGAATATAAAAACAGGAAGCATTGAGGCCCCCTCATTACCTGAAAAACAGGGGGCCTTTTCCAGAAAACGGCTGTAATGAGTAAGTTTTCAGAGTACAGTTTTTGCTCAAAGTATACCAGCTGAGTCATTCAAATCGCTGGATGGACCTGATGACCACCTCTTCCTTGGGGAGTTCCGGAAATCCCGGCCTGGCTTTGACCACCTTCCAGTTGATTTTCTTGACCACATCCATGCCCTCGACAATCTGGCCGAACACGGTATAGCCAAAACCTACATCTGTATCGTCGACATGATCCAGGTTCGGATTATCAGCCGCATTGATGAAAAATTCATCCCGGGCTGAGTCCTTATCCCAAGCCCGAGCCATGCTGAGGCTGCCTTTTATGTTGGGCAACCCTCCCCGTGCTTCGTTGACAATAGGCTCATCAGCCGTTTTTTTGTTCAAGTCCCGGTCATATCCGCCTCCCTGGATAACAAAACCGCGGACAATTCGATGAAATACAGTCTGATCATAGTGTCCTTTATCCACATAGCGCAGGAAATTGTCCACGCTTTGAGGGGCAGATTCAGGAAACAATTCAACTAAAATATCCCCTTCGCTAGTCTCAATCAAAACATGTATCTCGTTCATTGCTCAACCTTTGAATTTCAGTATGCTTGCAATATATCACACCTTCTATGCAATATTCTGCTGTTTAATCGGACTATATTGACCACTCTTTCAAAGAGCTACACTTTTGACATACGGTGCAGAGAATAACAACTAGGGCCTTTTTAACTTACCGACAAGGAGCAAATTTTGCGTGATCTCATGACCGCATTGCATTTCAAGCTGAAATGCTGTAATGATCAAATCAGATTCATCCATAAATGTGATGTATCAAAGGAGATAAACAATCATGAACCAAGAACTAGATCCAAATTTTGAAGAAGTTATTCAAGGTGGGCCTTTTTCGATCAGATTTCCTAAAAAAAGGGATTTGGACCAGGATGAGGAATGGTGCCAGGTTGAAATAGATGGTCAGTGGCAAAAGATCCGCTTTCACGATTATAGTCAGGTCTATAACATACCAGGCCTGTACGAAACCATCTTTTATCGAACCCTGCGCTGCAATTCTCCCAACAAAGTAGCCGGCCTCCTGGAAGAGACCCTGAACGAGCACTCTTTCCCTGCCGGAGACCTGTGTGTGCTGGACGTAGGTGCTGGCAACGGCATGGTCGGAGAAGTGCTTCAGACCCTGGGAACCAGGAAAATCGTGGGCATCGACATCATACCGGAAGCCAAGGAGGCAGCTGAGAGGGACCGTTCCTGGGTCTATAATGAATACTATGTAGCCGATCTCACTTCCCTCACCCCGGAGGTGGCCAAGGCTTTGCAGGAGTGGAATTTCAACGCCATGACCGTAGTGGCGGCCCTGGGCTACGGTGACATCCCTCCTGAGGCCTTTTTCACGGCATTTAACCTTATTCAAAATGGTGGTTGGATCGCTTTTAATATTAAGGAAGATTTTCTCCGTGATGAAGACATGGGAGGTTTCTCAGGTCTTATGAATCGCTTGACCAGGAAAAACATCGTTCAGATGGAGTCCTACAAGCGCTACTGCCACCGGCTGAATATCGCCGGCGACCCGCTCTATTATATCGCTGCAGTGGCCCAAAAAATCAAAAACATCCCTCAAGAAATGATCGCCTAAGCTTCAGCTTCAGGTCAACTCATCGAAAAAGCTGCTCTCAGGAAGGGCCCTCCTCTCGGCCCAGGATCTGCTGAATAAACAATGTATTGTTTTTTGTTTTTTTGTGACTGGAACGAACAAGACATCAAGAGCCTGGCTCGGCTGGTGCGTGTACGATTGGGCCAATTCCGCCTTTGCCACGGTCATCCTGGCAGCGGTTCTGCCCGTGTATTTCGTGCATCTGGTACCTGACCGCGGTGCAGAGGTCTTTTGGAGCTCAAACCCTGTTCGGGCCTCGGTCCTCTGGGGCTACGGCGTCTCCCTGTCCATGCTCCTGGTGGCAGCGGCCGCCCCTGTCCTGGGGGCTGTTGGAGATCGCGGGGGCAGGCACCAGCATTGGCTGGCCCTTTTCTGCGGGACAGGAGCGCTGTGTACCATCGCCCTGTTCTGGGCCGACGATACTCGCTACTGGCTGGCCCTTGGCCTGTTCATTGCCGCCAATTTCGCCTTTGCCGCCGCCAATATCTTTTATAATGCCCTGCTCCCGGTTCTGAGCAGAGACGAAAAAGAAATGGACCGCCTTTCAGCCCGTGGCTTCGCCCTTGGCTATGTGGGCGGAGGATTGGCCCTTTTGGTGGTGGTCCTGCTTATCTCCTTTCCCGGCAGTTTTGGCCTTTCCGGAGCGAACTCAGCCACCAGGGCTGGATTTGTTTTTACCGGTCTGTGGTGGATTCTCTTCTCCATTCCCGCTTTATGGCTTCTTCAGGGCATCCAGGCTCCCAGGAGGCAACATGCCTTTCCTTCCGGCCTGCGCGGCTACGGACGCATTCTCAAAGAGGTCACGGCTTATCCAGACCTGCTTCGGTTCCTGGTCGCCTTTTTGCTCTACAACGACGGCATTCAGGCCGTCATTGCCCTGTCTGCAGTGTTTGCCAAGGACGTTTTGGAACTGCCCCGGGAATCGGTCATCGGCTGTTTTCTTATGGTCCAGTTCATGGCTATGCCCGGGGCCCTGGTCTGCGGCTGGCTGGCCCAAAAATTCGGGGCCAGGCAGGTCATCCTGCTCACCCTGGTCCTGTTTATGGCTGCCACCGGCTTTGCGGCCACGATTACCGCCGCCTGGCAGTTCTGGGCCCTGGGATTCGTGGTCGCCCTCATCCTGGGCGGGAGCCAGGCCGCATCGCGTTCCTTATTTGCCTCCTTAATACCCTCCGGACGCAGCGCTGAGTTTTTCGGGTTTTACGCCATAAGTGCCAAATTCGCCTCCATTCTGGGTCCCTTCCTCTTTTCTTTGACTGCTGATTTGACAGGATCTCCCCGGCTGTCCATTCTGATCCTCATCGCTTTTTTCGCCATAGGCGCCCTGGTTTTGACGACAGTCAAGCCGGATCGTGGTCGCCAGCAGCTTTCTGCGCATCCAGTTCAGTGAGGCCCTTGTAAATCTCAGCCCATTATTTCGAGCCCATTTCCTCGATCCGGCTTCGAACCTTGGCAGTTAAGCCGGCGGCATCCAGCTCCTGGGAAGGAAAGATCGGGGTCCCGAAGGTGACTGAAGCCCGGCCCGGCCTGGGAAAACGGTGGTGGATAGAAAAAAGTTCAAACAATCCGTGCAAACGAACCGGGATAATGGGCACATTCAGTTCCCTGGACATAAAACCCACCCCGGGCTGGAAGGACTGCAGCCTGCCGTCCGGGGTACGCACGCCTTCCGGAAAAACAAGGGGACAGTCACCGCGTTCGACCAGCTCTCCGGTAAAGCGCAGGGCCTGACGCACACCGCCTGTTTGCTGCGGAAGGGGGTAGGCATTCAAAAACAGGGCCAGAAGCACAAATCCTGTTCTGGAGAGCATGCGGCGCAGCAGATTGTACTGTTTCGGGTGGACCAGGGGAGTGAAAAACTCCTGCCGCATGGCCGGGGCGACTCTGACCCTCCAGCCCAGGGGAAGGGCTGCCAGCAGAGCCGGAGTGTCCATGTGGCTGGCGTGATTGGGGGCGAAGATAACCGGCGGTCGAATTTCCTGCAAATTGCTGAGCCCCTCCACCTTCAGCCGCAGAAAGGCCTTGGCTACGCCCATGAAAAGCGTGGCCTGAAATATCACCCGCAGCCAGCGGAAGAGGGTGAAGCTATTCCACACCGGCATGCTCAGGATGGTCCTGGTTTGCCGCTTTTTCCGCCGGGCAGCGTCCTGCGGTTGTCCGGCGGGTGCCCTGCCGGCAGAAGCTGAAGCCGCAAGCTGTCCTTTATCCACCGCATCCTCTGAAACAGCCTGCTCCAGTTCTGCTACCGTTTGCACGGCCGCTATGATCTCTTCATCCACATCCAGGTCCAGCTTCTCCTCCAGGAGGCTGAGCAGCTCCACCCGGTCCAGGGAACTCAGCCCCAGATCCTGCTCCAGCCTGTCGGTACCTGAAAGCTCTTCTGCATTTCGCCCTGTTATTGAGGCCAGGATGCTGCGCACGGACGAAGTCTCATCGGGCCGGCTTTCAGGCCGTTCTTTTCCGGACACTGCCCGGGCCACCTCTTTGCGCTTGATCTTTCCAGTGGACGGAGTGCGGGGGAAATCGGACCGTGGCCAGAGAGTCCAGCCGCGGATCCTTTGATGTGCCTCCAGCTTGGCGTTGGCCGCCTGAATCACGTCTTCCGGCCGGGCCTTGCTGTCCTGAAGTATTATGGCTGCATGTACCTCGGTCCCGTGCTCGCTCTCCGCACCCACGACAGCGCATTCATATACCTGGTCAAGCTCACGCAGAACGCCTTCCACATCCTCGGGGAACACGTTGTGTCCCTCCCGGGTAACAATGACGTCTTTCTTGCGGCCCAGAAAGTACAGGTTCCCATCACTGTCCATACGCCCGATATCCCCTGTCCGCAGCCATCCATCCTCCTCGACAAGGGACTGGGCACCGAATCTGCGGGCCACATTCTCCCCTTTGACCAGAATCTCTCCGTCCCCGGCAATTTTGACTTCCTGGCCGTGCAAAACCTGCCCCAGAGAGCCCGGGGTACGCCGCAAGGGATTATTCATGGACACCACAGGGCTGGCTTCAGTCAAACCATATCCCTGAATGACCAGAAATCCCATTCTGGTCCACCACCGCTCTGTAGGCGGACGCAGTTGCGCCCCGCCCACGATCAGGGCCAAAAACCGCAGGCCGAAGTGCCGGTGCACGTCCCGAAACCGCAGCCAGCGTCGGATGAGACCGATAACCCCGGGGTCATCCCGCATGCGTGAATCGCAGTCAAAGTGGTTTTGGATGTATCGCTGCAGGCCGTCCAGATGACCGGGAACTGTGACCAGTGCGGCCGCCTTCTCTTTTTTAATGGCCGAGGCCAGGCGTCGAGGCGTCTGATCCTGGACCAAGACAATAGAAGACTCCAGCAGAACCGGAACAAACAGCCCCAGGGCCTGGCCGAACATATGGCTTAAAGGGAGAATGGACACAATCCGCACTGGCTGCAGGGGGCGCAGATATTTGCGAAAGGATGAGATCTCAGAGGACAGGGAGCGCAGATTGGCGCAGATATTGGCATGGGTATGCTCGATTCCCTTGGGTTCACCAGTGGTCCCGGAGGTGAACACGATCTCTACGACATCCTCCGGCCGGGCCTGCACCGGATCCAGGCCGGCGGATCCCTCAAGGCTGCGGATTTCAGAAAAGTACAGACAGGGAAGCTCCATACCGCTTCCATCCACATCCTGGCTGCAGATCATGAGCCGGGGTTCAGTGCGCTGGGCGATCAAGCGTACAAAGTCTGCGGAGATTCCAGGATCCACAGGCACGACCTGCAGCCCACGGGCCACAGCAGCCCAAAAGGCAATGATCCACTCCGGACGGTTCTCGCCCTGGATCAGAATCCTGTCCCCAGAGCCGAGTCCGTGCCTGTGATAGGAATCCGTGCAGGCAGCTATAAACCGAATGAGCTGCTCATAAGTCCAGGCGTAGCTGCGCAGACCGTTGTTGTAACGCACGGCCTCCCGGCTGCCCAACCCCTGCATAATGGGGAGAAGATCCAGGAGAGTATTTATTGAAGACATAATTTATGTGGTATTTTATACGTTTAGCCCCAGCGAATGGCCTCTGCCTGGACCAATACACCATCAATCTCTTGCCTAGTACTGAGTGTATCCAGGATCTCCTGGTCCCGGCTGGGCGCAAAGACAGCCAGGATTACTTCCGAAAACCCTAAGGAAGAGGCACAAGTGGCTGCTTGTTCCAAAGATTTTTCCAAATCCGATTTGTCCACAAAGCTTTTGACTTCAATAATCCCCTTTTTCTCATGTTTGATATCTCAAAATATTTTCGCCACTCACGTCTATTTCTCTTCACTGCT
>JBKHIL010000085.1:0-6971 GCA_046538645.1 Desulfovermiculus sp. | reverse complement strand
TGCTCATCGGCATCAGCCAGACGTTTTATACTGTGGATGAAACTGAACAAGGCGTGGTCCTGCAGCTGGGGAAACCGGTTGGGGATACTGTGGGGCCCGGCCTGCATTTCAAGCTCCCCTTTGTCCAGGATGTTCAAAAATTCGACAGCCGGATCCTGGAATATGATGCCGAAAAAGCTGAGATCATCACCGAGGACAAAAAGACTCTGGTGGTGGACAACTATGCCCGGTGGAGAATTGAGGATCCCCTCCTTTTCTATCGCACAGCCAGAACAGTGGAGGGGGGCACGTCCAGACTGGACGACATTGTCTATTCCGAGATGCGGGTGGTCCTGGGCCGGTACACCTTGTCTGAGATCGTGTCCACCAAACGGGCGGAGATCATGGAAACGGTGCTCAAATCTACCCTTAAGGACCTCAAACCTTATGGTATTGAGGTTGTGGATGTGCGGGTCAAGCGAACGGATCTGCCGACAGAAAATCAGAAGGCCATTTTCGCCCGCATGGAGTCCGAGCGGGAACGGGAAGCCCGGCAGTACAGGTCCGAAGGTGAAGAAGAAGCGGCCAAGATCAGGGCTGAAGCAGATAAGGACCGCTCCATCATGCTGGCCGAGGCCGAACGTAAGGCACAGATCATGCGCGGTGAGGGTGATGCCCAAGCGACCAAAATATACGGTCAGGCCTTTGGGCAGGACCCTGAGTTTTATGCCTTCACCCGCAGCCTGGAAGCCTATAAGACAGGGTTTGGCGACAATTCAGATCTCGTCCTGGCTCCGGACAGTGAATTTTTCAAATACCTGATGAAAATGGAACAAGAATAAGCATCTCAAGTACTTGAGATGAACGGGTAAAAAGGCCGGGCTGACTACAGCCCGGCCTTTTTTGCGGCCAGTTCCTGGCGGGCATCCATTTCCTGCAAAATGACCTCTGCGGTATGCAGGGCCCGCAGACCGTCTCGACCACTGACCACTGGCCGGGTCGTATTTGCTATGCTGTGCGCAAAGCTCTTGAGTTCCTGCTCCAGGGCATTGCAGGCCACGGGTTCCGGGGTATGCAGAAATATTGATTTGGCCTGATCGCCAACCCCGATTTGACCAATACAGTGTGCAGAGTGCTCAGGGGGAACCGGGTGTTGAGAAAGGTTCAGGATCTCTGTCCTCTGCTTGAGAAAGTCGATAGCCAGGTAGGTGTTTTGTTGGAAAAGACGCATCTTGCGCATATCCTTGGCCGATATTCGACTGGCAGTCAGGTTGGCCACAGCTCCGTTGGCAAATTCCAGGCGGGCGTTGGCAATATCTTCATTTTCAGAGACCACGCCCACTCCGCAGGCCTGGATGGAGTCAAGGGGGGCGTCAATCAGGGAGAGGACGATATCGATATCGTGAATCATCAGATCCAGGACCACACTCACGTCCAGGCCCCTGGGATTGAATTGGCTCAGGCGGTGCGATTCTATGAACAGGGGCTGCAGGGAATAGCCTTCCAGGGCCTGGAAGGCCGGATTGAATCGCTCGATATGACCTACCTGTAAAATACGTCCGGCATGTTCGGTTTGGGCTATAAGTTCATGAGCTTGATGCGAATTGGCAGTCACCGGTTTTTCGACAAACAGATGGCACCCGTGCTTTATAGCCTGTTTGGCTACATCAAAGTGGTGCTTGGTAGGCACGACAATGGATACGGCCAAAACATCTTCTAAGAGGGAGGCAAGGGAGGAGTAGGCCTGACAGCTGCAGGCAGAGGCCACTTCCTGGCAACGGGTGGTGTCTACATCGTAGACTCCGATAAGCTTGAATTCGGGCAGGCCGGCGGCCAGTCTGGCATGAACGGCCCCTAGATGGCCGACTCCAATGACGCCTAAAGGAATTGCGGACATGGTTGCGCCTCATTTGGGTCTGTCCGGGCTCTCATGTTTCTCCGGATATGTGTTATACATTTGAGATCACTTTTGACCTTTGGGCTGTATCCAGGATGAGCCGGGCTGCGGTATGCGAGGCTGTGTGCGCTCCGAGCTGGGAACGGATGGCCTGGAGCCGGGTTCGGATGTCTCTGCGCTGGTCCGGGTTCTCCAGCCACTCCAAGGCCCGGGCGGCCAGAAGACCTCCCCGCACCCGGTTCTGAATATATTCCGGATAGACTCCCTGCTCTAAGATGAGATTGGGCATGCTGATATAGGGAACGTCGATCATCTGCCGGGCGATGGCATAGCTCAGCCAGGACACGCGATAGGCGACCAGGGCCGGCAGGCCCAGGATGGCACATTCCAATGTGGCGGTTCCGGAGGCACTGAAAACCAGGCTGCAGGTCTTAAGCTCCGCATAACGGCTGGCAAAGGGGACTATTCGGACCGGAATCTCAGCTGGCCACAAGGATAAGAGCTCGTCTGGGTCTATGCCGTCAGCTTGAAAGAGGGTAAAATGGGTCTGTGGCCGCTGGCGGTGGATGATCCTGGCTGCCTGGGCAAAAGGGGGTAAAAGGGCGGAAATTTCTTTGCGTCTGCTGCCAGGGAGAAGACCAATGCGGTTCGGATCTTCTTTGATCCGATCCAGGGAGTTCAGGTCCATGTGTTCCAGCAGGGGGTGACCGACAAAGGCCACTTCCAGACCATGCCGGGTGAAAAAGTTTTGCTCAAAAGGAAAGATACACAGGAGGCGCTGAACGTAGCGGCGCAAAAAGCGTACCCTGTATTTGCGCCAGGCCCAGACCTGGGGGCTGATGTAATATATAACCGGGATATTCATTTTATGGGCCATTTTGGCCAGGCGGAAATGAAAATCCGGGGCATCAAGAAGGACGATGCAGGCAGGACGGTGCATGCGTAAAGCCTGTTTGATCCGGGCATAGAGGGACCAAATGCGGGGCAGGGCGGAAAAGACCTCGGTCAGGCCCATCACTGAGAGGTCTTCGGCCCGGAAAAGGGCCTGAAAAGAGGTGGTCCGCATGCTCGGACCACCCATGCCCATCAGGGGGATGTCCGGAGCCACTTGGATCAGGGCTCTGATCAGACTGGCCCCATGCACATCAGCCGAAGTCTCGGCCGCACTTATCCAGATCGGAGCTGTACAGGATTTACGTTCCACGATTATTTTTCTGCACTTCCTCCGTGCGCAGACGAGTGTTGCAGGTTGGCAGAGTTTTCACCTCAAACCCTGAGATTTTGTTTCATGCGAGCTTATCCGAAGACAAAGCCCGCATGTCGACATGCTAGGAGTCCCTGTTTCTGGGGCCGGAAGAGCGTGGTCCCCGGGAGTTTTTATCCCGCGGTCCTCCGCCTGGTTTCTTGCCTCCGCCCCCGGGGCCTCGACCACTGGGCATGGTGAAAGGCTTCCCTTGCTCTTCCAAAAGCACGGCCTTGCGACTTAAGCGAACCTTCCCGGTGTTCTGTTCGATTTCAATGACCTTGACCTTGATTTCGTCCCCGAGCTGGAGATAGTCGTGGATGTTCTCCACCCGGTCGGTATCCAGCTGGGAAATGTGGACCATGCCTTCCACGCCGGGAAGAATTTCCACAAATGCGCCAAAGTCTTTGATGCTCTTGACTTTTCCGGTATAGGTCTTGCCCTGCTCCGCCTTCTGGTCATAGAACATGACCATGTCAATGGTCTCTTGCAGGGTGGCCTGGTTTGGAGCGAAGATGGAAATTTTTCCGCTGTCCTCGATATCAATAGATGCCCCGGTGGCCTTGGTAATGGCTCTGATATTTTTGCCTCCAGGTCCGATAACATCTTTGATCCGGTCCGGATGGACTTCTACCACCTTGAGTTGAGGGGCATGCTCAGACAGGTCTGTGCGGGGCTGGGCCAGGACATTGTCCATTTTCTCCAGGATGTGCAGCCTGGCTTCCCGGGCCTGCTGCAAGGCCTTTTTCAGGATGTCGGAGTTGATCCCGGAGATCTTGATGTCCATTTGGATGGCGGTGATACCCTCCTGGGTCCCGGCTACCTTAAAGTCCATATCCCCCAGGTGATCTTCATCTCCCAGGATGTCGGTGAGGATGAAAAAGTCATCCCCGTCATGGATAAGACCCATGGCGATTCCGGCCACCTGGGATGTAACAGGCACACCGGCATCCATTAAGGCCAGGCTGCCGGCGCAGACAGTGGCCATGGAGGACGAGCCGTTGCTCTCCATGACTTCGGAGACAATGCGGACAGTAAAAGGAAATTCCTCGGCCGGGGGCAGGACGGGCTGCAGTGCGCGTTCAGCCAACGCTCCGTGCCCGATTTCACGCCTGGACGGACCGCGGGGCATCTTTACTTCGCCCACACAATACGGGGGGAAATTATAGTGAAGCATAAAACGCTTGCTGACTTCTCCGGACAGAGTCTCCACATGTTGTTCATCCTGGGTTCCACCCAGGGTAACTGTTCCCAGTGCTTTGGTTTCGCCGCGGGCAAAGATTGAAGAGCCATGGACCCGGGGCAGGACCCCCACTTCGATTCCCAGATCGCGCACGGTTTTCAGGTCCCGGCCATCAATACGAGTCCCGTCCTCCCTGATCATTCGCCGGACAAGGTCCCCTTCCAGCTCCTTGAGGATTGCGGAGGCTTTTTTAATACGTTCAGGGTCTTCTGGATAGCGATCCTGCAAAGTGGTGGTGAGCTCATCCTTGAGAGTTCTTATGGCCTCGTTCCGATCGGCCTTGACCGGGATGGTCAAGGCTGACTGCAATTTGGCAGCGGCCAATTCCTGCACCAAAGCTTTCAAATCCAAATCTGATTCCTGCTCCGCGACCTGTAATTTGGGAACCCCTGCCTGGTTGCGCAGTTCATGCTGCATCTTGATCAAGGGAATGATCTGCTCATGGCCCCAGGCAATGGCCTCAGCTATGAGCTCTTCGGAGGCAAACTCGGCTCCTCCCTCGACCATGACCACGGCATCCTCGGTAGCGGCCAGGATGAGGTTGATCTGGCTGAACTCCAGCTCGGCCTGACTTGGATTGAGCACGAATTCGCCGTCAACATATCCAATCCTGGCACCAGCGATAGGGCCGTTAAATGGTATCTTGGACAGATGCATGGCAGCCGAGGCCCCAGTAATGGCCAAAACATCCGGATCATATTTGGGATCAGCGGACAAGACAGTGGCCATAATCTGTACTTCCTGCCGGAAGCCTTCAGGGAACAGAGGCCGAATAGGCCGATCGATAAGCCGGGAGACCAGGGTCTCTCGTTCACTGGGACGGCCGATTTCGCGGCGGAAATAACTGCCGGGGATATTGCCCGATGCATAGGACATCTCTTGATATTCCACGATCAAGGGCATAAAATCCAGGACCCGGTCCGAGGGCTGAGTTACGGCTGTAACCAGGACAACTGTATCCCCGCATTGGACCCATGTGCTTCCGTGGGCCTGGTTGGCCAGCCTGCCGGTTTCGATGACAAAGGGTTCGTTGTTGATCTGGGTGGTCAGGCGCGTTGGTTGGAAGGGATTTCTCATATGCGTTCTTTTCCTCCTCGTGTGAGGTGCTCTTGTTTTATGGCGGCCGGTTTGGCCGGCTTCAGACCATCCACGTCTCGAAGGGCCTTTTAGGGCCGCACCTCAGGGTTCTTTGCTGTCCCTGAAGGATTGATGTGTACGCTGGAAGCTCATTTGAGAGCTCTCTGATTTTAAGAACGTGGGTGCGCTTCCGGATGAGGCCGTGGATGGCGGATGCGGCTCCAAGGGAGTAGAAAACAAAGGGCAGGGCAGCCGTTCGGTCAAAGCCCTGCCCTGTGTTCTATTTGCGCAGATTAAGTCTGCCAATCAGGTCCCGATAACGAGTTACATCCTTTTTGCGCAGGTAGTTGAGCAGCTTGCGACGTTGGCCTACCAGTTTGAGCAGACCATTCCGGGAATGATAGTCGTGCTTGTGCTCCTTGAAGTGCTCGGTCAAGTAACTTATTCTTTTGGTAAGTAAAGCAACCTGGACTTCAGGGGATCCGGTGTCGTTTTCGTGCTGCTTGAATTCTTCGATGATGTTTTTTTTGTCCTCAACAGTCAGAGCCACAGCATCCTCCTTATGACAAGTTTACATATTAAGTCGTTAGTGACCGCGTGCTGTCTCACTGCGTGGCCCAGAGTCCGCGCAGGATGGCCCAGTGCAGAACCGATTTGTGCATCCGCGCCTCGGCCAGGGCCAAAACCTTACCCGTTGGTGCCAGGAGCAAAGCGGTATGGCCCGGGTTGGAAGGTATCCAGTCCGAGACCTGGTCCACCGCAAGCCACGTGCCGTTTCGAATCTGCTCGGCCTGAACCTGATTTACGTGCAGTCGAGGCCAGTGGGGCAGGCTGTTTTCCAGGGAGATGATCCTCTCTGGCAGCCGGTCCGGCTCGGAAAGCACGCTGTCCAGAGAATGGGCCTGGTGCAGGGTAAACGGCTCGGCCTCTTCCCGGATCAGGCTGGTGAGAACAGCACCGCACCCAAGTCGTTTCCCCAGGCTGTGGGCCAGGGAGCGAATATAGGTGCCTGCTGAACAGCGAAGCCGAAAGTCAACTCGGGGCAATTCTACGTGCAATACCTGGACTTGGTCAATAGACACTGATTTGGTTTTAACAGGAACCTCTTTTCCGGACCGGGCCAGGGAATACAGGGTTCGTCCCTTATGTTTGGCTGCCGCGTAAGGAGGGACGATCTGATCCGTAAAATCCATCCAGGCCAGGATCTCCTGCCTGACCTGATCAGTGCTCAGGTGTTTCCAGGGCGATGTCGCGGTGATCCTGCCCTGGATGTCGTAAGTATCCGTTTCTTTGCCCAGCAAAATGGTGCCTCGATAGGTCTTGGTCCCAGCTGTTAGGTAAGGGGCCAGTTTCGTTCCCTGTCCCAGCAAAACCATCAGGACGCCAGTGGCCATCGGATCGAGCGTCCCGGCATGTCCGATCTTTGGCTGCCCAAGCTCCCGCTTGATCTTTTGAACACAGGCCGAGGATGTTGGGCCCTGGGGTTTGTCCAGGATCAGGAGGCCGTGGAGTTGGGTTGGTTTCTGGGGCAT
>JBKHIL010000084.1:0-7110 GCA_046538645.1 Desulfovermiculus sp. | reverse complement strand
CCGGAAGACACCCCAGGCCAGGCCCACGTAGCCTTATGTGCCAAGCTGGAACGGGAGCTGGCTGAAATCGAGGATCTTGATGAACGCCAGGAGTTCTTGCAGGATCTGGGTCTGGCCCAGTCCGCCCTGGACCGGATCATCACCAAAACCAGCACCCTTTTGGGGCTGATCACCTTTCTCACTGCCGGAGAAAAAGAGGTCCGGGCCTGGAAGGTAGCTCAGGGCGCCACCGCCCCGGAGGCGGCCGGAGTCATCCACTCCGATCTGCAACGGGGATTTATCCGGGCCGAGGTCTTAAGCTGGGATGATTTCCGCACCGTGCGGGACTTCAAGGAGGCCAAGGACAAGGGCCTGCTCCGGCTGGAAGGAAAGGACTACATCGTCCGGGACGGAGACATCATAACTTTCCGGTTCAATGTGTGAGTTTGTATCTTTCTCTTTCGCTGGCTCAAGCTTTATGGGGCCAGCACCATGAGAGGGGTGCGAATTGAAGTGTTTTTCCAGCCTTGGGTGACATTACCGGTCTACCAAGGATATGACTTCGTCACTGTAGCGCTCTGTACGCCCGTGTCCAGGGGAATCTATCCACTTCCACTTCAAAATCCTGCTCAAACTGTTTTGGATCCCGAATGAGCATCTGAATCATCATGGACTGATATATCTTTTCATCTATCCCGCCCGCCTGCCCAACAGGGTTGCGGTCTCGTCCAGGACAAAGTTGCTGTTTACCAGGCCTTCATTTCTGACTTTAAGCTCATCCCAGAAAGCTGTGGCTGGCCCATGGTATTTATGAAGTTGTCCTGTCAACGTTGAAAATTTACCATTCTCTGCTCACACATCAGACTCATTATCCGCTCAATCGTTTCAGCCGCTTCCGTCTCTCAGTCTCCCTATCCCCTACTCCCTCCGTCCCTCAGTCGCCCCGTCGCTTAAGTCGCTTCGTTCGCTGAAGCCTCCCCCCTCTCCCAGTCTCCCCGTCGCTTCATTCGCTCAAGTCGCTCCCTCTCCCAGTCGCTTCGTTCGCTGAAGTCGCTTCGTACATGACCTCAGCCACCACCGCACAGGTCTTTTCAATCTCCTCGCCCCTGAGCGTAGGATGGACCAAAAACATAAGGCTCGTTTCCCCCAGCTCCCTGGCCACCGGCAGCCACCCTCCTTCACTCAGTCCTCCTGTCGCTTCCGTCGCCAAGTCACTCCCGTCGCTTCGTTCGCTCAATTCTCTCTGTCCCTCAGTCCCCCCGTCCCTATGTCTCTCCCTCCCTCCATCTCTCCATCTCTTCATCCCCTCTTCCCTTTGCCCTTCCGTCTCTTCCTGACCTCTGATCTCTGATCTCTGATCTCTGGAAAAAAACGCCTTCTCCCGATAAATCTCCGGACAGATCCCGCTCATGCAAGGCACACCCCGGGCGCTGATCTCGTTCATAATCCGGTCCCGGTCCCAGCCGTCCGTAAGCTCCTGCGGCCGGACAAAGACGTAGTACTTATAATATGCGTGAAAAAAACCCTCACCCGGGTCAGTCACCCGCAGTCCCGGCAGACCCCGAAAGGCCCCGGTCAGCCTCTGGGCATTCATCCTCCGCCTGGCCACCCAGTTGTCCAGCTTGCCCAGCTGAACCCGGCCGATGGCCGCCTGCATCTCGGTCATCCGCCAGTTGGTGCCGAACGACTCGTGCAGCCAGCGAAACCCCGGGGGATGCTCCCGCTCATAAACCGCATCCCAGCTCTTGCCGTGGTCCTTATAGGCCCAGGCCCGCTCCCACAGGTCCTCATCGTCCAGGACCAGCATCCCGCCTTCTCCGCCGGTAGACATGATCTTGTCCTGACAAAAGGAAAACGTGCCCATATGACCTATTGATCCCACCGGCCGGCCCTTGTACCTGGCCCCATGGGCCTGAGCGCAGTCTTCAATGACCCACAGTCCCTTTTCCTGAGCCAGTTCCAGAATGGGGTCCATATCGCAAGGCCAGCCGGCCAGATGGACACAAATAACGGCTCTGGTGCGATCTGAACACACAGCCCGGAATGTTTCTGCGGTCATGTTCTGAGAGACCGGATCAACATCACAGACCACCGGTGTGGCCCCGCGCACAGCAATGGCACTGGCCGAGGCGATAAAGGTCCGGCAGGTGGTGATCACCTCATCTCCAGGTCCGATACCTGCGGCAATCAAAGCCAGCTCCAGAGCCACGGTGCCGTTGGCCAGGGAGATCCCATACCTTCGTTCCGAATAGGCTGCGAATTCTTTTTCAAACTCTCTACCTTCCCGCCCGCTCCAATAGTTTACCCGACCGGAAAGCAGGGGGCACATGGCCGCTTCACGTTCATCTGCCGCATACACAGGCCAGGGGGAAAAAAGTGAATCACGCATGGAAACCTCGAAACTTAAGTCCTCGGAAAGAATAGAGTTTTGCCCTGGAAATCCCTTAAAGAAGGAGAAGGGGTACTCGATTTGAGTCTCTTTACGCAGGCAGCCGATACTCCGGCACGACCTCCCGCAGCTTACGCCTGATGTGCTCGCCGTCCTGGCTGGTCGCAGCCCGGACCAGGTCGTCCACCTGCCGCAGGAAACCCCTTCGGTCCAGGGCCTCGTGCTTCGAAAACTCCCGGCTGTTTCGCTGAAGGACCATGATCTTGGCGTGCCGGGTTGGAACCACGCCTTCCTCGTCGGTAATCAGCTCCTCGAAGATCTTCTCTCCAGGTCGAAGGCCGGTGTACACGATCTCGACGTCATGGTCCGGCTCCTTGCCCATGAGCCTGATCAAATCCCTGGCCATGTCCGCGATCCTGACCGGGGTCCCCATCTCCAGAACGAATATCTCTCCTCCTGTGCCGATGGCCCCGGCCTGCAAGATGAGCTGGGAGGCCTCCTGAATGGTCATGAAGTACCTGGTCACCTCCGGGTGGGTCACGGTGACCGGGCCTCCAGCCGCGATCTGCTTCTTGAACAGCGGGATGACTGAACCGGAAGAGCCGACCACGTTGCCAAAGCGGACCGCCATGAACCTGGTCCCGTCTTCCTGGTTGAAGCAGTACATGAGCAGCTCGGTCATCCGCTTGGTCGCCCCCATGACGCTGGTCGGGCGAACAGCCTTGTCCGTGGACACGATCACGAATGTGTCCACCCCATACATCCGGGCCGTCTCCATGACAATCCGGCTGCCGTGCACATTGTTATACACCGCTTCCCAAGGGTTGTCCTCCAGGATGGGCACGTGCTTGAAGGCAGCGGCGTGAAACACGACCTGCGGCCGATATGAGCCAAAGTACCGGTCCATGAGCTCCCTGTCCTGAATACGTCCCAAGAGCGGCGTGTACCTTTCCCGGGACATGAGCCTGGAGAACTCTATATCCATAGTGTAGAGATTCAGCTCAGAGGCGTCGAGCAGGATGAGCCTCCCGGGCTCATAAGCCAGGATCTGCCTGCACAGCTCTGAGCCGATGGAGCCGCCAGCCCCGGTGACCAGGACGGTCCTGCCCTTCAGGTATTGACCGATGCTCTGGCTGTCCAGTTCCACCGGAGGCCGGCCCAGAAGGTCCTCGAAATGGACCTCCCGCAGGTCGCTGACGCTGACCTTGCCGTCCATGATCTCCCCCAGGCCCGGGAGGGTCTTGAAGTTGACCCCAGCTTTCTTGCAGGTCTCTACAATGCGCCGCATGTCGCCCCCCGAGGCCGAGGGCATGACTAAGAAGACCTGGTCGACGCGGGAGCCCTTGGCAAGCTCCGGGAGATCGTGAGTCGAGCCAAGCACAGGCACGCCGTGCACGGATCTGTTCTTCTTGCCTGTATTGTCGTCCAGGAAGCCGATCACGTCGTATCGCAGCTCCGGGTTTTCCAGGATCTCCCGCAGGATTTTCTCCCCTGCATCACCGGCTCCGGCAATAAGGACCCGGGTAAGCCTTCTCTTTCTTTTCTGCTTTGTCAGCCCGGGTATCAGCAGACCTGAACGTAAGTTTTCCCTGGAACGGTAAACCGTCCTGATGAAGATCCGCAACCCGCCGGTGAGAACAAAGGTCAGGATCCCGTCGATGAAGAAAATACTGCGGGGATAGCCCTGGAAGCGATAGACGAACAGGACGATGCTTACAAGGATCAGGGAGGAGATAAAAGCAGCCTGGAAGATACGCCAGAAATCATAAAGATCGGTGTAGCGCCACATTCCGCGGTAGAGACCAAAGAAGATGAAACAGCCTGCTTTGACCGGGATGGCCAGGAGGAGCAAAAACAGGGCCTGATTTAAGTAGTGTGCAGCCGGAGCGAAATCAAAGCGGAGCAAATAGGCCAGGAGGATCGAGGCTGCAAACAGGCCAGCGTCAGCCAGAAGCATGAGATAGAGATGCTTGTTACCGAACTGATTGATCATCACTCCGGCTCTGAAAATAAGGTTTGACGCACTGTGAGGTCCTCAACAACACCTTAGCTCATTATCATCCACGACCAACATGCCCCCTTCCCCTCCGGTGGACAAAGCTTGTCCAGCCAGAAGGCATAAGCCTTTATATGCCTGAGAAGACCGACAGATCGATCTTTGCACCTTGCTCCTTGAGCCTGGGCCCAATCCTTAATCCTCCACAGGCTCTTTTTTGCAGCCAAGAATAACGGCCCACGAAACACACCAAATGACCCGAAAGTTGAATTACAAACAATACCTGTGAGTTCAATAGAATCCCTGATTTGAAAATCGAAGACTGGACTCTGTGAGTGCTTCCGGAACATTCTGGCAAAGACACAATTGCTGGCAGATCAAAACTCCGGAAAAGAACGTCTGCCAACGGAACACGCGGAATAAAGGTTTTCACAGCTGAAAAAGTCACCTGTAAAACTGTTCATCGCCTCATGGCGATAGGACCTTTTACTGCCAGGTTCTTTTTCCCGGCAGTAAAGTTCTTCCTTTCCGAATAATTCCGCGTGTTCCGTGGGCAATACTCTAATCTTTTCAGGGCTCCAGCAAGCTGTTCCGTGGGCTATACTCTTCCCATGTTCAGTGGATCACAGTCTGCCAAATGTATTTCACATCCCTCCAGAAGGCCCAGCTCTGCACATATTCACGGTTTAAGCGCACCTTATCCGGCCAAATAATTTCCCTGTTGTATCTCTCCGGGTCCTCCTGCCTGGCCAATATCTCCTCTTCATCCCTGTATTTCAACGTCGCCGGCCCGGTGATCCCCGGGCGTACACTCAAGACAACCCGATCCTCACCTGCCAATCTATCCGCATATCCGGGTACATCCGGCCTCGGTCCGACAAAACTCATGTCTCCCTTGAGCACATTGATAAGCTGGGGCAACTCATCAATTTTGGTTTTCCTCCAAAAGCGTCCTAAGGCGGTAATGCGCTGATCTTTGCCTGTGGTGACGATGGTGTTGAGCCCAACAATTTCCCGCATGGTCCGGATTTTGACTACCCGGAAGATCCGACCGTCTTTTCCCACTCGATCCTGAGTGAAGAACCCATTTTTGCGGGTATCCAGGCAGGCTAATACCCAGGCAGGCAGGATGATCCAGAACGTAGCTGCCAGAGCAAATGCGGCTGCCAAAAAATCAAAACAACGCTTAAACGCGGCTTGATCAGGACGTAAACCACCATTTTTGCTCATATCCCACTGCATCTTCAAACTGGATCACCGAATTTTTCTCAAATCACATATCCATAGCTGGCCATTGTATGTTGAATAAGAGGCATCAATTGTTCAGTTGTCCTGCGATTTAAAGCCTTTCTGCCCTTGCCAATACTCTGGGATGACACATGGGCAACAGCCACACTCAGTGCTTCAGGAGAAACCTCAAGTCCTGAAAAATCAACTATTGTTTGAAGCTTACTTTGTGGATCCCGGACAAAGTCTTCATATCCTACCTCAATCCATCTATCATCGGAAATATATGAAAAAGCCTGTGCCGCACTTTCCACACAGCGCTTCCACTGCACAGCGCACACCTCCTCCAAGGAAAGCCTGGCTAAAAGCTCGTCCATATTATTCAACTTCGGTCCCCAAAAGGCCAGCCGTTTCTCGCGGGAGAGGACTCGATGCACTCGGTTCCAAAGGTAGCCGCCTGCGTAGCAGGGCAGGTCAGCTACCGGCACAAACCGTACTTTGCGGGCTAAGTAGGGAATATCCAGTTTTGCTTTCCACCGCTTGATGGCCGACCCCACTGCATCCAACCCATCCCGGCGGATGAAGATGTACTTGGCTTCCGGCACCGCTTGGTCCACAAACCCAACCCGCAAAGAGTTGGCACAGGTCTTTTCTACTACTGCCTGTGCCCTGTATTTCCTGGCCACCCAGTCAAACTTTTTGCGGATGTATTTGCACACCTCGGGCCTTGCCATCTCCGGCAAAAACTCGTCTGAAGGATAGCGCACATTGCCATGCCGCCAGATATAATTGATCTCGTCGCACGGCCAGGTAGCCACTTCCGGCAGTGAGGTGAGCACATCGCGCAGCATGTTGGTGCCGGAACGGGGAGCGCCGATGATGATTATGGATAGTGCATTTTTTCGTGACATTCCGAGTGCTCAGTGGACCAATTCTTTCTCCCAATCAAATATCGATCCCAAGTTCCCGGTACACATCCAGATACCGCTCTTGGACAACACGGATATCAAAATCCCTTTCCACCATTTTCCGGGCTTCACGGCCCATGTGCAGCCGGTTTTCAGAGTTTTCGATGAGTTCCTGAACTCTTTGGGTCAAGACATCAAGATCTTTGAAGTCAACAAGATATCCCGTTTCACCGTCCCGGACCGCATCACGAACACCAGGCACGTCAAAAGCCACGGTGGGCAGACCGCTTGCAGCAGCCTCCAGAATCACCCGCGGCAGGCCTTCTCTATAAGAAGAGGGAAAAAGGAGCAGATCGGCCTGGGCCAGCAGGGGCCTTACATCAGCGAGTCTCCCCAAATATTCAGCATATTCTTGCTCTCGAACCCAGCTTGCACTGACTGCATCCGGATGCACAGGATCATCCTCTCCAGCCAATAAAAACTTTGCCCCTGGCCATTTGTCCTGGATCCGCTTGGCTACCTCCACAAACTCGGGAATGCCTTTCTGGACCAAAAGCCTCCCCAGCATGACCACACCCGGGGATGCACCATCGTGCACGTTCCGATCAGGC
>JBKHIL010000083.1:0-7124 GCA_046538645.1 Desulfovermiculus sp. | reverse complement strand
GCCGAGATCCTGGATTATGCACGGCCTGGTGTGGGCCAGGTTTTCTTCATTCATTACGTCAGGTGCATCAAGCTGGGTCATATAAGTGTTCAGGCTGTCCTATCTAGCCGGTCAGGCAGGGATGCCTGGCGGCCTGAGTCTCGTCCATGCGTCCAACTTTGGTCTTACTCGGGGCATCGCGCAGGATCTGCGGGTTTTCTTCAGCCTCTTTGGCGATAGTGCGCATACCCTGGACAAAGCGGTCCAGATCTTCCTTGCTCTCAGTCTCGGTAGGTTCGACCATCATGGCTCCGGACACAACCAGGGGGAAATAGATGGTCGGAGGATGGAAGCCGAAATCTATGAGCCGCTTGGCGATATCCAGGGTACTGACCTTGTTTTTCTCCTGCCATATATCGGAGAAAACGCATTCGTGCATGCATGGCCGGTCATAGGGCAGGTGAAAAGAGTCCTTGAGCCGTTCCTTGATATAGTTGGCATTAAGTACCGCCAGCTGACTCACTCTTTTCAGGTCCGGGCCCAGACTGAGAATATAGCTGGCAGCCTTGATCATGACCCCGACATTGCCGAAAAAGGTGTGCAGGCGGCCGATGGATTGGGGGAAGTCTTCGGACAAAACATATCCGCTGTCTGCTTTGACTATCCTGGGCAGGGGCAGAAAGGGTTCCAGTTCCGGGGTCACACAGACCGGACCGGATCCCGGGCCTCCCCCGCCATGGGGAGCGGCAAAGGTCTTGTGCAGATTGAGGTGCAGCACGTCCACGCCGATCTGAGCCATATCCACGATGCCCATCAGGGCGTTGAAATTGGCTCCATCGCAGTACACCAAACCTCCCTTGTCGTGCACTGTTCGGGCAATCTCCCGGATGTTCTCCTCAAACAGGCCCAGGGTGTTGGGGTTGGTGACCATGATGCCGGCTGTGTCCTCATCCATGAACTCAGCCACGGACTGGGCTGAGAGAACCCCCTGCTGCGTGGATTTGACAGGCACGGTCTGGTATCCGCACATGGCTGCACTGGCCGGATTGGTTCCGTGGGCGGTATCCGGAATGAGCACCTTACGCCGTTGTCTGCCCTGGTGGTGATGATAGGCATAGAAGATGCGCATTCCGGTGTATTCTCCATGCGCCCCTGCAGCCGGTTGCAGGGTGACATGGGGCAGGCCGGTGATTTCAGCCAGGTGATTTTGTAAATCATGCATGAGCTTAAGGATGCCCTGGGTCATGCCTGCCGGGAGCAGGGGATGGGCCTGTGCAAATCCGGGCCGCGCGGCCTGGACCTCGTTGGTCTTGGGATTGTATTTCATGGTGCAGGAGCCCAGAGGATAGGATCCGGTATCCACTCCGAAGTTCCATTGCGAAAGCCGGGTATAGTGCCGGACCACATCCAATTCGCTTAAATCCGGAAGGTCAGGAGGCGGAGCTTGCAATTCTTCGGGCAGCTCCGATTCCGGAACATCCCTGCGCGGCAATGAGAATCCGGATCTCCCTTGCTGGCTCCGTTCCCAGAGCAGCGCTTCATTCATGCTCAGGCCGGAAGTTCCGGGTACAGGATGCGTATTCATGAGCAGACCTCCTTGACCAGACTGTCCAGGTCCTGTTTGCTTTTGGTCTCGGTCACACAGATGAGCAGATGATCTTCCAGACCGGCATAGAAGCGGCCCAGGGGCAGGCCGGGCACAATTCCCTGTTCTGTGCATCTGGCGAAGACCTCTTCAGCATTCCGGGGGAGCTGGATCACGAATTCGTTGAATCCTGGAGCAGAGAAGGGCAGGGAACAGCCTTTGGCTAAGAACTCCTGTCTTACGTATTCGGCCTTGTCCCGGTTCAAACGAGCCAGCTCCCTTAAGCCTGTTCCGCCAACAGAAGCCAAATACATGGCCGCAGTGGTGGCACACAGGCCCTGATTGGAGCAGATATTGGAAGTGGCCTTTTCCCGGCGGATATGCTGCTCCCGGGTGGCCAGAGTCAGGACATAACCCCGATTCCCCTGGTGGTCCTGCGTTTGACCCACCAGGCGTCCGGGGAGGTTGCGCATATATTTTTTCAGGGAGCAGAACATTCCCAGTCCGGGTCCACCAAAGGATTGAGCAATGCCCAGGCTTTGTCCCTCGCCGCAGGCGATATCTGCACCCTGGCTGCCTGGAGAGGGAATGAGTCCGTACGCCAGAGGCTCGGTAAAGGCGGTGATGAACAGGGCCTGGCTGGAATGAGCGGCCCGGGCACATGCAGCCAGATCCTCTATGCAGCCGAAGAAGTTGGGGGACTGGACAGCCACAGCGGCCAGATCCTCCCGGGGCAGATCGGACAGATCACTTCGTCCATCCTGTCCCCAGGGCAGCTCGACAATCGTAAAGCCCATTGGTTCAAGATATGTGGCCACCACCTGCCGGTAATGGGGATGAATGGCAGTGGACAGAGCCACAGTGAATTTTTTTTTGCCGATGCGCAGGGCCATGAGCAGGGCCTCAGCCAGGGCGGAAGCCCCGTCGTACATGGAGGCATTGGAGATTTCCAGGCCTAAAAGTCTGCTGGCCAGGCTCTGGTATTCAAAAATGGCCTGCAGGGTTCCCTGGCTGACCTCCGGCTGATACGGTGTATACGCGGTATAGAATTCGGAACGGGACACCAGGTGTTTGAGGCTGGCCGGAATGTAATGTTCATAATTGCCAGCCCCTAAAAAAGACATGCTTTTTTGGCTGGGGCCCATGTTCTCGGCCAGGGAGGCCATGTGACTGTCCAGTTCCCACTCGGTCATGGGGTCAGGCAGGTTTAAAGGAGTTGTACGCCGGCAGTCCTCAGCAATTGGGGAGAAAAGGTCGTTTAGACTGTCTGCGCCAACCACCGTGAGCATGTCCTGAATCTCGCTGTCGGTGTGGGGCAGATATCGCATCACTCCTCTCCTTTGAGCATTTCAAAATACTCGTTTTTGTCCATCAGGGCATCGAACTGCCCGGGATCGCTGGGGGCGACCTCCACCAGCCAGCCCTGACCGTAGGGATCCTGATTGACCAGTTCCGGCTTTTCTTCCAGCTGGCTGTTCACAGCTGTTATGGTTCCGCCCACGGGCATGTAGATTTCGGAAACAGCCTTGACTGATTCCAGGGTCCCGAATTCCTCATCCTGGTCGAAACTGGCTCCCTCTTCCGGCAGTTCCACAAACACAATGTCCCCGAGTTGATCCTGGGCAAAGTCGGAAATACCCACCCGGATGACGTCACCCTTTTTTTGGGCCCATTCGTGCTCTTTGCTGTAGGCCAGCTCGTCCGGCAATATAAGTTCATTGAGTTCCTTCATAATGCCCCTCCTTCATGAGTGTTGGGATTGATTGGAGATGAAACGTATTCTCTGGTGCTAACGATTTCATCACAGGTTTCAGACAGATCAGCAGGAGATTGTGTAATGACTTGATTTTCCAGGCACCTGAGACTTTTGGATCAGTTTCATAGCATTTGTTGATGGTTAATGACCAAGCATCTCAGCCAGGGGTTTACGGGCCGTCCGGTCCGGACGGATATCCCGGACGATCGATACCTCCAGGGTCCTGCGTTTATCCTGCAATGAAATGGTGTCTCCCGCTTGAACAGAGGTGCTCACCCGGACAAACCCGCAGCAAAGCCCTCTGGGCTTGAAATCCGCTGGGGCCTCCGGACTGGCTACGCTGTAGATGCGCCCCTGATGCCAGCCGATGCCCACATCAGTGACGCAGGTCAGGACATTGCCGATAGGTTCATCTCCGGAACCGAGTACCCTGGATTCCGGGCCGGCGCTGACCTTGCGCAGATCCCGGCCCACAAAGGCTGCGGTCTGAGGGGGGGTATTTATTTCCAGCAGGGCCTTGGCCCCGATGAAATCTTTGCTGAATTTTTGCCGGTCGGCGGTCCAGGGCAGGGCAAAGTCCCAGGGGGTATTGATAAAGGGCCAGTCCCCGATATCCTGATGAGACAAAGGCAAGACAGCTCCAGCCCGCAGTGAGTCCCGGGCAGCCAAGCCGCAGGGGATAAGGCCATATTCTTTGCCAGTGTCCAGAATCGCCTGCCACGTCTGAACCAGGTCCTGAGGCAGGACAAAGATTTCAAATCCAAATTCTCCGGTGTATCCGGACCTGGAAAGGAAAAGAGGCGTTTTGTTGTGAAGGTGGACGCCTGATTTATTGAACTCAATATGTCCCTGGCAGGAGAAATAGGGCAGGCGGGAAAAGACATTGTCCGGGTCCTGGAGCAGAGCGGAAAGTATGAGTCCGGCATGTGGTCCCTGCAGATCGATTTTGCCCAGGTGATCTGTCATATCAGTAATCTGGATTCCCTGGGCCGGGGAATGGGTTTCCAAATGGCTGGCAATGACTGGTCCCATGCCGGCATTGACCACAATCATATAGTATTCTTCTTCCACTTGAGTGATGATGGCGTCGTCAATGACGTGACCCTGGGAGGTGAGAAAAACTCCATACACCATGCGCCCAGGATGCAGGGGAGCCTGTGTGCGGCCCAGACAGGCCGTAAGGTCGCGGGAAAAGGTGAGCTGTAGGAGGTCCCGGGCCCCGGGACCGCTGACCAGGACTGTGGCCATGTGACTGGTGTCAAAGATCCCGGCCCGGGTCAAAACTGCCAGATGTTCATCTTTGGCCGACGTATACCACAAAGGCATGCTGTATCCCCCAAAAGGAGCCATGTTGGCTCCCTGCTCTGCATGCCAGGAGTGAAGAGGGGTCTGTTTATTTGTATCAGTCATGGCGGACCTCGTCTGGGACAATAAATGTTGTGATGGATGTATCCGTTACAGGATGCCGTTCCCGCCCAGGCTTTGCAGGCCTGATTTTTTTGCTGTTTGATTGAATTTCCTGCCAGTTAAAATCTTAAAATAATGAAACATTGCAGTTCTTCAACGTGTATGAAGCTCAGATGGAACGTGTTGGCCAGTGGGTTATAAGATATACGGAACCTTCAGATTATATCCCTTGTAAACCACAAAAGTCTCAAGTGATTGAACTTCTTCGATCCGGGAAACTTCCTGGGCATAGAACTCCTGCAGTCCGTACTCTTCATTGAAAATGACCAGTAAGATAAGATCATACCGCCCGGTGACCACACTGACAGAAACCACCCCTTTTACCCGGCTGAACTCCTCGCCCTTTTGAAACATATCCGTGGTTTTAAGTTTAACCCCGATGATAACCAGCTGATGATGCGGAATCTGTTCAATATCCACCTGGCCGTTGATGTCCAGCAGCCCTATGTTCATCATTTTGTTTACCCGGGCCCGGACCGTGTTCTCGGTAATTTCCAGGCGCTCAGCGATTTTTTTAAATGATTTACGACCTTGGCGCAGCTCCTTGATGATGGAGAGGTTGATGGTGTCAATTTTTATTGCGGACATGATTCCCTTTTCAATCCAGTTGTTCAAATGGCTCCAAGTCTCGAAGTGGTGTTGGCGGGCATTTTTTCTTTAAAAACTCTATTTTAAATGCTTGTCCAAAATGAAGGATTTGTCAATAAATTTTTGTGGAATCATAAAAAAATATGAAAAAAATTTCTCAAGAGCTCACATGAAATCCAAGTGAGGAGTCACTATAAAAAGTCTCTTCCCCTGCATTTGCGATCCATGGCCTGAGGCGGGAGAAAAGTCTATTGGATTTTAGCTCAAAATCGGGCATGATGCCAACCCGGTCAGCAAAAATTTTGGAGGGCATATGCATAAAAAAACCGTCATTCTGCTCCAAAAGAAAATGCATCCCATAGGGCAATGGTTTCTGCTTCTCTTTCGCTCTTTTCAGAGCGATCAATGCCTGCTCCGTGCCTCGGCCCTGACCTATACCACGGCCTTGTCCATTGTGCCCTTCCTGGCTGTTGCTTTTTCCATATCCAAAGGCCTGGGTTTTCAAAATACGGAGTACATGCAGGAAGTCCTTATGCGTATCAGTGCCGGCCGGGAGCAGGTGGTGGAGCATATCATCGGGTATATCAATCGCACTGAGGTGGGGACGTTAGGAAGTTTAGGATTAGGGCTGCTGCTGCTCACCGTATTTACCCTCCTGGGCGCAATCGAGCAGAGCTTTAACGCCATATGGGGGGTGCAGCGTCAACGCAGCCTGGTCCGCAAATTTTCCGATTACTTGTCTGTGACCCTGGTTTGCCCCCTGCTGGTCATTGTGGCCACCAGTTTTACCGCCTCCATGAAGAGCTCCAGCCTGGTCCAGTATATCCTGTCCTATACTCTTTTCAGCACTGTCTACATACTCATATTGAAGATTACACCTTTCCTGCTGGTCAGTGCTGCCTTGTTTTTCATGTATATATTTATTACCAATGCCCGAATCGGTCTGGTGAGTACCCTGATTGGTGCTTTGCTGGCCGGCACCTTGTGGCAGGTCAGTCAACAGGTATTTATTTCCTATCAGATTGGGGTGAGTAAATATAACGCAATATACGGCAGCTTCGCTCAATTGCCCCTTTTTCTCTTCTGGCTGTATATCAGCTGGGTCATTGTTCTTTTGGGGGCCGAGATCAGCTTTTGCCTTTCGTCTTCGGGAGCGAGCAAGGACAAGAGTCAACTGGGTGAATTCAATTTGGAGAGCAAGAAAAGGTTGGGTCTGGCCGTGATCGTGTTTGTGGCCCGGCGTTTTCTTAATCGACAGCCGGCCTATACGCCGGCAGAGCTGGCCAGGGAGCTGGACATGCCGATCAAGCCGGTGAACCGGGTGCTTACAGCGTTGGAGCGCTCAGGATTTGTGGCCTCAGTATCCGGAAACGGGGGGGAAGGAGTGCTTATCGCCGGGAGTCCTCAGGGCATAACCGTTGGGGACTTTTTGCGAGATTTCAGTACATTTCGAGAGCCGGGGGACTTGACTTTTTTCGGACCCCAGGCATTGGCCACATTTTGTCAGCAGTTGGAGGCAAATATGGAGGCTGGCTGGCATGACAAAAGCCTGGCCGAAGTTTCACACCTGCTGTTTGATGAAAAGGCCTCGACAGAGGTCGTGGCCGAAGGTGATGCAAGGGGGTCTACCTAAGGCGCCGCGCTATAAACGGACAATAGGAAAGAGCTTTTTGCCCTCATTCGTATGACACAGATTTTTTGATGCAGGTTGGAAAATATGCGTTTTCGATTTTTTGTTTTGCATCTCTG
>JBKHIL010000082.1:0-7139 GCA_046538645.1 Desulfovermiculus sp. | reverse complement strand
CCACTGCGACCACAGCGATCTTGAGCAGGGATTTGATCAGCTCCATGGCTGAACGCTTGGACACAAACCTGGCTGCACCCTTGATGGGATCGAGCTTGCTCAGCTTGGGCTGCATGGGCTTGAAGGTGAACAGCCATCCAATCTGGATATAGCTGGCCAAAAGAGCGACAAGAAGTCCCAAAAGGAGCAAGGGCCAAAAAATTCCGGCCAAATGCAGTAAAACCAGGACCAGCCATCCGGAGAGAGATTCTGCGGTCAGGCTCAATTGAGCCGGCCTGGCCCAGAAACCGTGCAGCAGCTCCTTGAGTCCACTCACAAAAAACGGGGCATAGAAAAACCAGAGAAGCAAAAAGCTGGCCAGCAACAGGGCTGTGTTCACCTCCCGGCTCTGAGCCACCTGTCCCTGCTCCCGGAACTCCCGGCGCCGTTTTGCGGTTGGCTGTTCAGTACGTTCTTCGTTGCCCTGCTCGCTCATTTCTCCCCCACCAGGGACAAGATGGACAGCAAGTCCCGCCCCACTCCGCTAAATTCCTCTTGCAGCAGAGAGACCACAAGCTCGGCCATGAGTCCGATCAGGATGAAGGATACCCCGATATTGATCGGAAATTTGAGCATAAAGGCATTGAGCTGGGGAAAAACCCGGGACATGATGCCCAGAATAAAATCGGACAATAACAAGATGACCAGGATGGGTGCGCTGAGCTGGAGGCCGAGGACAAACATCCTGCTGGTCAGATCGATGATATAGGGGACTGCCTGTTCCGCATGCCCCAGGGTGCCGGGCGGCAAGACATCAAAGGACCGGGCCAGGGCCCGGA
Source organism: Desulfovermiculus sp. (assembly GCA_046538645.1). Taxonomy (GTDB): domain Bacteria; phylum Desulfobacterota; class Desulfovibrionia; order Desulfovibrionales; family Desulfothermaceae; genus Desulfovermiculus. The sequence continues at coordinate 6,321 of JBKHIL010000082.1, read as the reverse complement.
AAAAGATGTGGTGTCCATCCACAGCCAGAAAAACAAGCATGGCGATCACGCTTTGAAACTGAGATAAGAGCTGGATCTGCTGATTGCTTTGGGGATCGACTATATTGGCTGCCGCAAATCCCATCTGGTATCCGATAACCGTTCCTCCAAACTGGGCGGCGACAAAAAGGAGCTGGCCTACAAATCCCAGCAACAGTCCGACCAGGATCTCGTACCCGCCCAGGAGGACGAGGTGTATGGTTGAGGCCTCAGCCAGGGAAATGCCTAACTCCACCTGGGGAAAGAGGAGAACCGCCAGAATCAGACTCAAGCCGGCCCGAATCCTCTTGGGGGCCTGGGCCCCGCTGAACACAGGAGTACTGCCCACCACCGCCGCTACCCGCAGCAGGCAGAGAATGAAATCCGGAGGGAGGTGAAGGGATTCAAAGCTCATGTCAAATTCTTGTCTGATGCACGGTTCGTATGTCTAAAGGCTCAAATCTGGTTCTTTCTTCATAGGAGCGGTCCGTGCCGATCCTGCAACCCTAGCCTCCGACTCCAACGCTGCTCAGTGTTTGCAGGACTTCCTGGGTGAAAGAGAGCAGGATCTTGATGGCCCAGGGAGCGGATATCACCAGGGCCAGAAGGACGGCCACGATTTTGGGCGCAAACGTCAGGGTCTGCTCCTGAATCTGGGTCGCGGCCTGAAAGATGCTCACGGTCAAACCGACCACCAAAGCAGCGATGAGCATAGGCGCGGCAACCAGGAGCACAGTTTCCACTGTATGCCTTGTCAATTCTACGACATCCTGGGGTGTCATGTCTGGAGTCTCCTGTTTTCATTAGTCCGAAAACTCGACCAAGTCCTCAATACTCAATGGCCTGCATATAATCGTGTGTCAGGCTCTCCTACAGAAAGCTCTGGACCAGGGACTGGACCACAAGGTGCCAGCCGTCGACCAGAACAAAAAGGAGAACCTTAAAGGGCAGGGAGATTATAATTGGCGGCAGCATGAGCATACCCATGCTCATGAGCACCGAGGCGGTGACCATATCGATGACCAGAAACGGAACAAAGATCATAAATCCGATCTGAAAGGCACGCTTAATCTCTGAGAGCATAAAAGCCGGAATCAGAGTCAAAGTTTCAATGTCCTGTCTGGTCTGAGGCGGTTCAGACTGAGTAATGTCCACCAGGAGCTGCAAGTCTTTTTCCCGGACCTGTTTGAACATGAAATCGCGAATAGGCTCTACAGCCAGACTCAAAGCCTCATTGTCCCCTATTTCCTGGCTCAGGTAGGGCTGGATGGCCTGAGAATTGATCTGCCCCAATACCGGGGACATGATGAAAAAAGTCAGAAACAGAGAGAGGCCAATAATAACCTGATTGGGCGGCATTTGCTGGGTTCCCATGGCCTGACGGATAAAGGAGAGAACAATGACAATGCGCACAAAGCTGGTGGTCATGAGTACAATAGCCGGGGCTACGGATAATACAGTAAGCAGAAACAGAATCTGCAGAAGGATTGAAACCTGCTCCGGCTGATTATCTCCGGAAAAATCCAGGTTCACTTCCGGCAACTGAAGACCTAAAGCCTGATCCGGAAAGAGCACAATAATGCAAATGAAACCCAGTAAGGCCCACGGAAAGTATCTCATGTCCTTTTGTCTTGCTGCCTGTCCATGGCCTGAGCAAAAGATGCATGCCTATCGTGCGGATCCACATGGGAAAGAAAGGTGATTCTCTCTGGAGTGATCCCCAAAAGCATTTCCCGTCCCCGGACATCAACCAGGCAGAGCATTTTCTTGGCCCCCAGGGCTCGGGTTTCGGTGATCACAATCCTTTCCTCACCAGCCTTTCCCCGGCCCAGATGCAATCGCCGCAAACCGGCGGTGACCAGGAACATCAGCCCAAGTACCAGGGCCAAAGCAGCAATCATTTTCAGCAACAAAGGCCATATCTGAGGCGAGCTGCCGGTGTTGAGCCCTGATTCTGAGGCAGCAGCAGCCATGCATACTGCATTGTCAAACCAGAAGCTCACCCCAACCTCTCCAGACGCTCAGAAGGGCTGACCACATCAGTCAGACGCAGGCCGATCTTTTCATTGACAATCACCGCCTCAGCCCTGGCAATCAGTCGTGAATTGACATAAACATCCAAAGGCTCACCAGCAAGCTTGTCCAGCTCAATGACAGACCCCTCACGCAATTGCAGTAATTCCTTAATCAATACCTTGGAACGGCCCAGTTCAGCTGAAACCTGCAAAGGCACATCCAAAATCAACTCCAAATGCTGGAAGCTGTTCTCGTTGTGGCTTTCCTTTTGCTGGTTCTGCCCTTTATGTTCCACATCTTGTCCTTCATTTTCTTCTGTACTATTGTTGCCCACTCCATCCTCCTGAGCTCCCCTCCGGGAGTATTCTTTCGGTTATCCTCACTGTTCGCTTTCCGTTCCTTACCCCGGTAACAACTTTGAATTTAGGTTTTTCTTCAATTGCAATACACTGGTCTCTGACTTCTGCACTTTCCAGTTCAATGACATCACCGTTTTTAAGGTTCAATATTTCCCGAATAGTCAGGGGAAAAGAAGCAAATACCGCTGAAAGATCCACATCAACATTGTACAGCTCCTGCTTGACCGATTGGGTCCAAGCCTGACCACCGGAGACGGTGATAATATCAAACATACGATTTTTGAGCTTTTCCTTATACGGTTCTAGCGCGAAAAAAGGGATGGCCAGGGTCATCTGCCCGAAAATATTTCCTGCTTTGACTGAAAACCTGGAAATAAGCATTTCTGTATCCGGAGTGACAATATTCACCAGACGAGGGTTAGTTTCTGCCTGGACTAATGTTGTTTCAATCTCCTCCAGGGGCTCAAAGGCCTTGTTCCAGTCCTGACACACTTCCTGCATCACGTTTTTCAAAACACTCACCTCAATAGAAGTTAACTCCCGATCCGGTATGGACACCCCGGAATCGCTGGTCCCCCCCAGCATGACCTCCAGAAGGCAAAATGAAAGAGGATAGTCAAAAATAAGCAGTCCAGCGCTGCGCAGCTGTTCAAACCGGACAATACCGATGACCGCCTGTTCCTGGAGATCCTGCAAGAAGGTCTCAAAGTCCTCGTTTTCCAGGGAGACACGTTTAACCGATGCACTCTGCCTAAACTTGTTAGCCAGGGTTATGCCGTTGTTGCGAGCAAACGCATCCAGAATAATATCAAAGTTGGCTACCCGCCATTTGGCCGATGTCTGCCCCCGAAACAAGTCTAGACGGTTCAGGTCCCGGTGTTTGGCCGCTTCGTCTTCGGCCTCACTCTCAATATCCACTTCCCCTAAGGCAATGGCCTCTAAGAGATCGTTGATTTCCTCCTGTGAGAGGATATTTTCCACAACCAGCTCCTATTGAACCACAAATTCAGTAAAATAAATGCTGTGAATCCGCCCTTTATCCAGGATTTCGTTCAGACTGGCAATAAGTTCAGCCTGCAGCTGCTTTTTGCCCTGCAGGTCACGGAGCTGATCATAGGTTTTTCCGCTGAGCTGAAAAATGATTGCGTCCCGGACCTGAGGGAGGCGATCGTCGATCTCACTTTTGGTCTTTTTATTCTCTACCTCCAGGGTCATAGAAATCTTCAGATACCTGGTTTTCTCTCTATCGGTAATGTTGACTACAAACTCCTCAAGTTCGACCAAAGGTCCCAGATAATCAGGTGATCCAAAGGGAAATCCGGATTTTTTATCATCCCCATCTCTGGCTTCAGAGTCTTCTGAGTTGCCTGCGGAAGACTGAACGCCAAGATAATAAGCCCCTGCGCCTATTGCCAAAAGAAGCAGGACAGTCAACAACACCATAATCAATAAAAATTTCCAGTCTTTCTGTTTCACAGGCTCCAATTTTTCTTCTCGATTTTTGGCCATAAGGCTGTACACTCCATTTTCACATACTTTATATATGGGGATGTGCAATATAGGTTGGTTTAGAATGGAAACTGGTTCCGGGTGTCGATAAGATATGGAAGTTGTTCGCGATAGTCCTCGCCTTGTTCCAGGTAGAGATCAACCCTCCGATTCATGGCCCGCGGCTCTGGAGAATCGTTGGGCACCAGAGGGCGCTGAGATCCATATCCGGCAGCTGAAAGACGATCAAGCGCTACAAGTTTCTCCTGGGCGAAGAACTTAAGTACTGCCACCGCCCTTTCTACGGAAAGATCCCAATTAGAGTACTCGGCACTCAAAACTGGTGTGTCATCAGTATGTCCCTCTATCCGCAGATCAAGCTGCAAAGGGCGCACCAACTCGGCCACCTCAAATAAAACCGGGTCAGCCTCTGGCTTGAGCCTGCTTGATCCTGAATCAAAAAGAATCGAGTTGTTCAAGCGCAGGACAACCGCACCCCGGTCCTTGACCACCTCAATGTCCTCATTAATATTGAGATCTTGAATCCTGCTCTCTATCTGTTCGTAGACTCGCTGCACCCGTTCATCAAACAAGGTGCTTTTTTTGAGCAACTCAATCGGGTAGATATCTTCAAAATCCGAGGTTTCCATCACACCCAGGGCTCCGCGCAGAGAGCCTACGGCCTTGACGAATTTAATTTTGTCAATATCGGACATGGACAACAGCAGGACAAAGAAAGTCAGCAACAGGGTGACCATATCGCTGTAGGTGATCATCCAGGCCGGGCTGCCCCCGCCTTTGAATTTCTTTTTTTTATTCTTCTGCTTGGCCATGAAATTTCCGGCATCTTAGCGTTTGAACGTGCTCTCCCTTTCTCTGGGGGCTAGGAAGGCATGGAGTTTTTGTTCCATAACCCGGGGATTTTCGCCGGTCAGAATGGATTTCATTCCCTCCAGAATCAGGGTTTTTTTTAAAACTTCGCTCTTGGAACGTATCTGGAGTTTTCCAGACATGGGCAAAAAAATGACATTGGCCATAACCGATCCGTACAACGTCGTGATCAAGGCCAAGGCCATGGCCGGACCGATAGTGGTCGGATCATCCAAGGTCTTGAGCATCTGGATCAGACCGATCAGAGTTCCGATCATGCCCATGGCCGGAGCATAGGCCCCCAGAGCTGCAAATATATCCGCCCCTTTTTCATGCCGATCTTCGACATACTCGATCTCGCGGTTTAGAGTGTCTTCCAGAACCTTGGGCTCATGGCCATCTGCAGCCATTTGCAGGCCTTTGGCCAAAAAAGCATCCTGCACCTCGTTGGTTACGGATTCCAGGGCCAGCAGTCCCTCTTTTCTGGCCCTGGAGGCATACTCTATGAGTACATCTATGACTTCTCGAGGTGTACTTTCCCGGTATAAAAAGGCATTTTTGCTGACCGCCATGGAGTTGAACACGTCCCGAAAAGGAAAATGGACCATCAAGGCCCCAAAAGTACCCCCGATCACGATCATGAAGGCCGGAAAATTAATAAACAGCGCCAAACTGCTGCCGGTCATGATGGCTATGAGCATGAGGCTGAAGGCGCAGACTATTCCCAGAAAGGTGGCAAAATCGAGACGTGGCATGGGTATGTTCTGGTAAAGTTAGAGATTAAATCCACGTTTAGCAGTTAGCAATCAGTGTGCCAATATGAGAGGAACGTGTATCTTTCAAGAACATGCATTGGTTTTGCAGACGTTCTTCCTGCCAAAATTCCGTCTCAAATCTCGGTGGTGTCATCGAAGCTTTGGCCCTCAGCAGTATATACTGACTTAATGCAAATCAGCATCAAATCATAGGAACTTGATGGTTCAAAGTTCCAGGTTCACGGTTCACGGTTGAAGAATAAAATCAAAGAGTTGGGAAGGATTTACGACATCCGGATTGAGTCTTGAATATTGTTATTAAAAACAGCTCCTTATTGAAGCAATCTTGACTGTCGAGATAGGAAAAAAGGAACAAAAAAAACCGGCCTCTGGCCGGCTTTTTTGTGGTCACAGATTTGACTCCACCTAGCGCTTGAGGTTGATCACCTCCTGCAGCATTTCATCAGAGGTGGTGATGGTCCTGGAGTTGGCCTGGTAGGCCCGCTGGGTGACGATCATGTCCGAGAACTGCTCGGCAATATCCACGTTGGATTGCTCCAGGCTGTTGGACCGGATTGTTCCGGCCCCTGAGCCGGGAGGACCCACAGCGGCCAGACCGGAAGCCTGGGTCTCGGTAAAGAGGTTATTGCCGTCCTGGAGCAGGCCGTTGGGGTTGGCGAACTTGGCCAGGCCCACCTGAGCCAGGTCCCTGGACTGGCCGTTGGAGTAAGCTCCAGTGATTATTCCATCCTTATCAACGCTCACATCCTCCAGAGTGCCGGAGGCAAAGCCGTTCTGGGACTTGGAGACCAGAG
>JBKHIL010000081.1:0-7154 GCA_046538645.1 Desulfovermiculus sp. | reverse complement strand
GGCATCATGAAGTAGTCTGCGTTTTGATCATGCAAAAAGTCAATACGCTGCAAGGTGTTCTGCATGGTCTCAAAAAGTAATCGCAGCTCAGCCTGCGTGGCCAGGTCCTTGCTGTCCGCGGGCAGTTTGCGCTTGAGGCCGGCTGGCTGGCGCTGAAAACACGCATAGAGTCGGTATGGACCTTGAGCTCACTGAGGATTTTTTCTCCCTGACTGGTGGCCAGACTGCGGGCCGTCTCAGGACTAAAGGCCCTGGGAGCAACAAGGGCAAGGCTGGAACAGCCCATATTGGCGCACACCCGGGCCACAGAACCTATGTTCTCCGAAAGCTTGGGCCTGCAGAGGATGACAGTCAGGTGGGGAAACAGCATGCGGGTTCTCTTTCAGCTTTGCTCCGGCAAGTCTGATTTTTTTGCGCCAGAGCGCGCAAAAAAAATGCGGATTGATCGGGAATACGAGATCCCATCTTTTTTCGTATGATGCGGATTGGTTCGAAAAGACGGAAAATTCTTACTTCCCCTGCTGGGTTGCAGAGTATTGAGGCTGAACCGGAAAGTCAAACTGTCCTTGCCTCAGAGCGCACAGAGCAAAAATAATTGTCAATTGAGTAATATTCCGGGTGTGATGTTACAATCGGCTCAGAAAGATATCCATATATATCCAATTGAATTTAAAGAAAAAAGGAGAAAGAAATGGAGTGCAAGAAAGAGGAAAACCTGACCCGCTGTAACTGTACCTATGAGCCCTGCGAGCGAAAAGGGGTGTGCTGCGACTGCATCCAGTATCATTTAAAAAGCCGGCAGCTCCCGGCCTGTTGCTTTCCACCGGATGCGGAAAAGACCTTTGACCGCTCTTTTGAGCACTTTGCCCGACTGGTGGGGCAGAAGGAGGTTTAGTAAATTTGTCCGGCCTTGCTTCAGCAAGGCCGGACAAATTTATAGTCCCAAATCCTGATTGATAAGAATGACCTGAATCCGCTGGGCTGGAAAGGATCTTTCAGTGATGGACCATGTGTTGCAGATACGTTGCGGGCTGGAGCAGTCATGACACCTTCCTGTCTTCACGCAGGGGGTCTTGAAGTCGTGACGCATGGCATTGGCAGGGGCTGAAAGACGTTTCACCCTGGTCATGCCCGCATGCAGCCCGGGTACAAGCTTATTGCGGCCGATAAAGAGAAGCACATGCCTGGGGCCATAGGTAATGCCGGCCGCCCGATTGCCAACCATATCCAGGTTAATGAGCCGCCCGTCTTCGGTCAGGGCGTTGGTCCCGGTCAGGAACAGATCTGTAAGCAGAGCCTGACGCCTGCGCTCAATGAGTTCCGGTCTGGTGACATTGGCTTCAAAGGTCCGGATGACCTGCACCGGATATTTGGCGGGTATTTCCTGGAGCAGGCGGGTTGCGGTCAGGGTCATGGAATCGCCCCAGGACATAGTCTGAACCTGTATCCGGGGCATAAGCTCATTGAGCACCAAATCACGCGCTTCATCTGTGGTATCTACAATATGGGCTCCAAAGTTCCGGGCCTGGAGTGCACTTTGAACTGCAAAGATCTTGGTGCGCCAAAACTGGTCAATTGTTGTTTCTGTTGCGTTTTCACCCATACATTTCCTTTATACAGCTATACAGCCGTTGTATTCCCGGGTTGCAAATCTAAGCCTGCATGCTCAAGATATGTACTGCATAGCGGACTGCCAACTCCATCCCCAGGGGCAGGACTGACTCGTCAAAATCAAAGTTTGGGCTGTGCAGTGCAGCCTGCCTCTCCCGGCCAACTCCCAGGAAGACATAACACCCGGGAATCTTTTCCAGGATAAAGCTCATGTCTTCTCCGCCCATAGTCTGTTCGGGCTTGAGGATACATTGTTCAGGTACGGTATGCGCCGCAATCCGGCGCATACGTTCGCTTGACTCGGGGTTGTTGATCAGTGGGGCAAAACCGGAAGTTGTCTCCAGCGTGTACTTGGCACCCATGGACGCACACACCCCGGCCACCACCTGCTCAATTTGTCCGGGCCAGGCTTTCCAGGTTTCCCGGTCAAAGGTCCTGGTGGTCCCGGCTATCTGGGCCTGAGCAGGAATCACATTGAAGGCGGATCCGGCCTGGAAACTGGCTACAGTGAGAACGGCCGGATGTAAAGGAGAAATTTTTCGACTGACCAGACGCTGCAGGGCATTGACCACCTGGACGCCGACATCCAGGGCGTCCACGCACTTATGGGGCATGGCTGCATGGCCGCCTTGACCCAGGATTGTGATCTGAAACCGGTTCATGGCCGCCATGAGCGGACCGGATCGAATTCCGATACAGCCGAGATCCAAATCAGGCCAGAGATGGAAGGCAAAGGCCTCGTCAACTTCAGGGTTTTCCAGGGCCCCAGCCAGAATCATGGGTTTGGCCCCGCCCGGACCTTCCTCGGCCGGTTGAAAAAGAAAGACCATATTTCCGTGCAGTTGATCTGTAAGTGATGAAAGCATGGCAGCTGCACCCAGAGCCATGGCCATGTGTCCGTCGTGCCCGCAGGCGTGCATCATCCCGGGATGGGTGGAAGCCCAGGCATGCCCGGTCTGTTCCTCAATGGGCAGGCCATCCATGTCCGCGCGGTATAAAAGGGTGGGCCCCGGGCGGCCGGTGCGCAGAACCGCCTTGATGCCTGTCCCGGCCACACCGGTGTGCACCTCCAGACCCAGGTTGTGCAGATGATCTGCTATATACGCTGCGGTTTTGTGCTCAGCCAGACCGGCTTCCGGAATTTGATGCAGATCACGGCGGAAGCGGATGATCTCGGGAGCGAGTGCTGCGCATTTGGCTTTGATTTCTGGCATAATGTGTGTGAGTTATGATTCTTGCGTTGTTCGTATTACTCCACACAGCGCTCAATCACGGTGGCGATACCCTGCCCGCCGCCCACGCAGGCGGTGGCGCAGCCGTATCTGGCCTTTTTGTGTTCCAGGATCCGGGCCAGGGTGCCTGTCAGGCGAACACCGGTGGCCCCCAAAGGATGGCCCAGGGCCAGCCCGCCGCCCATGATGTTGACCAGGTCCGGGTCAATGCCCAGCTCCTGCATGGCATACAGAGCGACCACACTGAAGGCCTCGTTGATTTCCCAGAAGTCGATGTCTTTAACTGAGAGTCCGGCCTGGTCCAAAGCCTTGCGTACGGCCGGGACCGGACCCTGCCCCATCAGGGCCGGATCCACCCCGGCCACTCCCATTGACCGCACCAGGCCCAGGATGGGCAGTCCGGCTTCTTCAGCCTTTTCCCGGGCCATAAGCAGCATACCGGCTGCTCCGGCGTTTAAGGGGGATGCATTGCCGGCGGTGATGGTCCCCTGGGGATTGAAAATGGGCTTGAGCTGGGACAGGCCTTCGACGGTGGTCCCTTCCCGCACTGCCTGATCCTGGTTGACAATTCGGAGTTCTCCGTCCGCGCCCGGGACCTCTATGGGCAGGATTTCAGAATCAAAAAAGCCGGAGTTTCGGGCCTGGACGGCCAGGGCATGGGAGCGCACGGCCCATTCATCCATGGCCTGGCGGGTGATGCCGCTAAAGTCGGCCAGCTTTTCGGCCGTAAGACCCATATTCAGGGTGGTGTCCATGCCCCAGTGGGCATAGGCCGGGTCGGAAGACAGTCCGGGATGTACGGAGATGGTTTTATTTTCAAAAAGAGCGGGACCCATAGGGACACGGGTCATATGTTCCATGCCCGAAGCCAGGACCATGTCTGCGGCGTTGGCTGCAATCTCCAGCCATCCGGTATGAACTGCGGCCATGCCGGAAGCGCACTGCATGTCCAGGAATTTGGCCGGGACAGTTTGCGGAAGGTTGGCCAGGAAGACCGGCGTGCGGCCCCCATAGGTCCAGTTTTCGCTCACTCCGAAAGCGGATCCGACCAGGAAGTCGTCCAGGGAATGGGAATCTACGCCAGTTTGCTGAATCAAGGCGTGAATGACCCTGGCCAGAAGCTCGTCCGCACGGACGGTGCCCAGATCGTCACGCTCAGGTTCTTTGGGGCGGGACCGGGATTGAGGGGAGCGCAGATATCCGATAATAGCAACTTCACGCATAAAGTGCTCCTTTCACCTACTCCACCAGCCCACACCAGCGGGCCATGAACAGGGCGTAGGCTTTGGCTGTATGCAGAACACTGTCCAGGCGGACTCGTTCATTGGCTGCGTGGATATTTTCAGCCACCGGGCCAAAGCAGGTGGCCTGACCCTGGCCATAAAGGCAAAATGCCCGCAGGTCAGTGGTGCAGGTGGATATATATCTGGCTGCAGGCTCTCCGGTCAAATCCAGATGGCAGGAACTGAGAAGATCAAAGGCCGGAAGATCAGGGCGTACACTGTGGCCTTCTGATCTGAAGCCGTAGAATTCAACCTGGGGCAGGTTGTCCCTCAGCCAGGGGTCCTTTTCAGCCGCTTCCAGAACGGTCCGGCGGACCCTGTCCTGGATCTCCGGATACGGGGTGCCGGGGAAAAAGGACAACCGGCAGTGCAGCTCGCACCAGGCCGGAACGGTTGAGGGCCAGTCACCCCCGCTGAGCATGCCGGGATTGAAGTTTAAGGGATGGGTGTGCCCGGCATAGGCCGGGGGCACGTTTTCCGTGTTCAGGTCTTCTTCCAGCTGGCGCAAGGCCTGAATAAGGACAAAACTCTTTTCTATGGCATTGGTTCCGGCCGGAGCGGCTTGAACATGACTGGGAAAACCCTTGATCCGGACCTTAAACCATAAAACTCCCACCTGGTCGGTGAGCAGAGTGGGGCCGAAGGGTTCGGGGATGAGCACGGCCCGGGCATCAAAGCCGGCCAGAAGACAGGCCAGGGCCCCGTTGCCGGTGCATTCTTCCTCAATCACCCCCTCGACGGTAACGGGTGCGGCCAGGCCGAAACCGGCCCTGTGCACTGCGTGCAGGGCATAGGTCATGGCTGCTACTCCGGATTTCATGTCTCCTGCCCCGCGGCCGTAAAGCCAGCCGTCCCGGACAAAAGGAGCGAAAGGATCAAAGTCCCAGAAATCAAGTGGTTCCGGGCTGACCACATCCAAATGACCGTTCAAGAGCAGGCTGTGCCCGCCCGCAGTGTCTGCGGGCCTGGTGGCCACCAGGCACTCTTTGTCCTCATAGCTCCAGGGGACTGGTGCGAACCCGGGATGTGCGGACAGCTGACCTGGATCAATGGGCACCCGGGTTGGCGAGAGCTGCAGCTTGGTCAGCTCATCATCCATGACCTGGACCGCTCCGGATTCATTGCCCAGGGTACTGGGAGCGGCCACCAGGCGGGAGGTGAAGTCAATGATCTCAGGTTCCAGATCCTGGGCCGCCTGCAAGAGCTTTTGTTCTTGGGGAGTGATAGTGGACATATGGGACTCGCAAGAAAAATAGAGGTTTCTGGTGTTAGCTTTGCCTCCGGCTGCTTCTTACAAATAACAAATAACTCATAACGAATAACAGGCCTGCCAGAGGCGCTCGTATGAAACAAGAATCCAGAAAGAACATGAATGCCTCGCTCTGCTCGGCCTTGCGGGCGAAGACAAGCTTCGCCCCTACATATCCAAGCTCACGTTTCATCCTTGATCAATCCGGCAACTTCTCTTTTTTGCCCGCTTTGGGGCAAAAAATATTTCAGATTTGCCGGAGGCAAAGCTGAACACTCAATATGTTGGCACTTCCCCGTCCGGCACAATAAGCTCGGCTCCGGTTTTATCCCGGACCTCCTGCACGCTGATTCCGGCCGCGATTTCCCGCAGGGCAAATCCGTGGGCGGTAACGTCAATGACCGCCAGCTCGGTAATAATTGTATGGGCGCAGGCCCGGGCGGTTATGGGCAGGCTGCATTTCTCAACCAGCTTGGGCTCGCCCTTGCGGGTGGTGTGAGTGGTGGTGATCAAGAGCCGGTTGGCCTTCTGGGCCAGCTCCATACCGCCCCCGATGCCCGGAGTATGCCGGCCGGGCATTATCCAGTTGGCCACGTCCCCGGTTTCTGAGACTTCCAGAGCACCGAGCACGGCCACATCCAGGCGACCGGAGCGGACCAGGGCAAAGGAGACCGCACTGTCGAAGAACGATCCTCCGGGATTGACATGGATATAAGTTCCCCCGGCATCGATGAGGTTGCGGTCCGCCTCCGCCATGGTACAGGCCCGGCCCATCCCCAAAATCCCATTTTCAGAGTGCACGAGCACCTGGCGCTCGGCGGGCAAGTAGCCAGGTATCAGGGTTGGGATGCCTATACCCAGGTTGATGATTGAGCCGTCCGGGATCTCCCGGGCCGCCCGGGCGGAGATCTTATGTTTCAAGGACATGGTGGGCAAGCACTCCGTATTCTTCAGTTATTTCCGGGATGGGTACCAGGTGGTCAACAAAAGCGGCCGGGGTGTGGATCTGATCCAGGTCCAGATCACCGGGCTCAAGGATCTCTTCGGACTCGGCAATGACAAGATCCGCGGCCATGGCCATGAGGGGATTGAAGTTGCGGGCCGACTTGGCGTAGACCAGATTGCCCAGCTTGTCGGCGGCTGTGGCGTGGATCAGGGCTACATCAGCCCGCAGGGCGGGCTCGAAAAAGGCCTCCCGGCCGTCCACTTCGATGATCCGCCGTTTTTCACGCAGGATGGTGTCAATCCCGATGTCGGTGACAATGCCCATGAGCCCGGCTCCCCCGGCCCGGATACGCTCGGCCAGGATGCCCTGAGGCGAGAATTCGACCTGGATTTTGCCTGTATTCATGAGTTCAACCACGGTGCTGTTCAGACCGATGTGGGAGACGATGTAGCTTTGGGCCAATCCAGCCTCGAAGATTCGGGAGATGCCGATTCCAGGCTCGTTGGCGTCGTTCTTGACCAGGGTAAGATCCTTGGCCCCATGGGCGATAAGGGCGCTGATCAAGGTAAAAGGCGTTCCCGGAGTACCGAATCCGCCGATCATGATTGTGGAGCCGTCCCGGATTTGGGAGATGGCCTGGGAGGCGGTGGTGGTTTTGTCGATCACAGAGGCTCCAATATGAGGTTTCAGGTGTCAGGTGTCAGGTTTCAGTTAAGAATAGAAGATTTTCTCATACTCCATTGATTTTACTGACACTTGAAACCTGACACCTCATTTCAAGCTCGTATGAAACAAGAATCCAGAATGGATATTCATGCCTCGCTCTGCTCGGC
>JBKHIL010000080.1:0-7185 GCA_046538645.1 Desulfovermiculus sp. | reverse complement strand
CCAGATCCTGCTGGGTGGCTATGGCCCGCACTCTGGGCAAGAGCTCTTGGGGCACGCCCAGCTGAGTCAAATGCCGGTCCCGGATATGATCAAACAACCCGGCAGCGGTCTCAGCTTGAGATGCAGCCTCCTTCGCCTCAGATTGTTTGGTTTCAGTCTGCACCGCCTCAAACACTTGCAGACTGCCGGTATCTGGATGGACAGCGCATTTTTTGCGCCTGGCCCAGGCATAGGCCTGGTCATGGTTATCCACCCAGAGCAGAACATAGACATTGTCTTCCTCAGGTTTGAGGACAATGCCTCGATATGTGTCGTCAATGCGCACAGAGCGAAAGCCGGGATTGCCGGCGTCCTGGATCTTTTCGTAATTGATCCCGGGCATGGTTGGGTCTTGGCGAAACTTGGACAAGAAACTTATGGTTTTGTTCTGTATCTTATGGGGTAGCTTATCATATGCGGTAAAGAAATCGCTGGATATGGCCACTGTGGGTTGCTGCTGACTCATGAAGGACTCCTTGCGAAGAGGGCGAAAGATTTTTCGCCCCTACACACTATGCGCACATTTTGTTGTCATTTCTATGCATTGTCGGTTTATCGATATGCCCGAACCGTTCATGAAAACCATCATCTTCGTATCAGCTCGTAGGGGCGAATAATCATTCGCCCTCTTATCGGGGAGATTCCCAATCCTCAAAAGAGCCAGGGTGGCGTTTGGCGGTCCCAGAATGCCAGGACAGCGCCTGGCGATCCCGGGAAAAATGTCCCGGTGCGGGTTGACAGCCGTAGGGGCAGAGCTTGTCTCTGCCCGTGTCTTTGCCCGCCAGGTTACTCGTTTACTTCAATAATCCGAATCTCCCATCCCGCTCTTTCAGCTCCCTCCACCTCACCTTCCTCCCCAGGCCAGACATAGGCAATCTTTTCCTCCGGACAAGCAAGTTCCACCGTAGCAATCACTCTTCCGTCTTCTTGCACATCATACCCCACTTCAGGTGCCGGCCAGCCCTCCCGCCGCATCGTATGCAACATTTCATGCGCCTTGGGATGGGCATATTCAAAAGCTTCCTCCCAGGCCTGATCCTGTCCTGCTCCAGCAGACGAGCTGTGGGCTGATGCTTTGCTCTGATCTGAAAAGCCCGGCTCAAGATCGGCGTACATATTCTGCCGCAGTCCCTGGGTGGTGACAAAGACCGGATGAGGCAGGAATTGGAAGATGTTCAGCAGCCGCAGGTAATTGATCCAGCTGCGCTCAAATCCGGATTGCTCTTGGGCCTCTTCCCGGTCATCCAGGCAGCAGACGATGCGCACCCCATGTGGATCTGAATTCTGTAGGGCCGCTTTTGGGGCAAAGACAAAGAGCTGGATTGGTCCCGACTCCAGATTCCCGATCAGCCCATGGGCCAGTTGGGATTTGATCTCCCGGAATACAGAATCCGGTGTTGCGTGAGCCAGCAGTTGCACCCATGTGTCCCGGGTTGCCGAATCTTTGGATCCAGCCATATCCAGAAGGCTCACAGCCTGAGCCAGGGCGTACTTCTGCATATCCTTTGTCCTGGGAGCGGCCAGATACTGGGCCAGTAAACCAAAGTTGTCCTTGGTGTGCAGCTCCCGGTATCCTTCCAGGTCCAGCTTGCTGAGAAGCTGGACAAAATTCCTTCTTCCCAGGCGGCTGTCTCCCGGATGCAGAAGATCGGCAACCCGGTCCGGTTTGTTGGCCACCTGGGCGTGCACATCCTTCCAGGTCAAACTCCAGACATGGAACCGGCCGCTGTGGATCAGGGCCATGCGCTGGGCCATGTCCTGACCCATGCGGGTGCGGTGAAAGGCCAGGCCGTCGGTAAAAATGGCCACAGCCTTTCCTTCCTGTCTGCTCCGGGCCGGCCAGATGACATAGTCCGCCCGGCTGGGAACACGCACTGCGTTGCCCACTCCCATTTCCACCTGGGGTTCCAGCTCATAGGCCTGATCGTGCAGGCGCAGAAAATTGCCGGGTTTGCCCCGGATGACCTCTTTGCGCAGGTCCACGGTCCAGCCCTGACGCTGAAGTCGCTGCAAGCCTTCCAGAAACAGGACCTCCAGCTCGCTCTCCCCCAGGCCGTCTACCCGGATGTGTTGCAAATTGGGAACTTGAACCAGGGTATCCCGGGAATCCAGGATCATGGACAGCATGTTGATGGCCGTCTGCCTGGAGGTGGTGGGCATGGAGTAGCTGTTGCGGTAGGCCAGCAGGCAATTGTAGCAGCCGTCCTTTCCCGGGTCTTGCTGGCAGGAGCATGTATTCAGGGTCTCGAAGGCCTTCTCCAGGACAGTGAGCATGGTCTCCGAGCGCATGAGCTGCTTTAAGAACCCGGTTCCTCCAGGTACGGTATCAAACAGGACCAGGTACTGCTTGCGCAAGGAGGAGTCGGGCACAGGCTCCTGACTGACCGTGGTCTGCAAATGATCAATGGCATAGGCTGAACCCCCGAAATGATGGCGAAGACCCAGCTGCAAGGCGGCCACAAAGGAGTCCAGACGTTGCTTTGATGCCTCGTGTCCGGTCACCGGAAGCAGGATCTTGATGGCTTCGGAGGTGAACTCCCGGTACAAAAACACGCTGCGCACAAAATTGGTATCGCTTTCCTTGTCCCTGGCCGGGCATCCATAGGCGTGCTCTATCTTTTTGTCCTGCTTTTGCACTTTCCCGCAATGCCGGCAGAGAACAAATCCCGGCCGCTCTATCTCCTCTCCTGCCACTTGCAGGGGATGGCTGTTCTGGCCCAGGGGACCAAAGTTGATATCCCGGAAGGTGGCCTTGGAGATGAACTCAAAGCCAAAGGGGCACTGCGGGTTTTCGATCTGATAGGCGTCCTGGATGCTGTCCGGCTCTACATCCACCAGGAGCTGGGTGGTATAAAAGGTGGGTTCTCGCTCGTCAGCATCGTCCGTGATTCGACTGGCCCAATCCGGGGCCTTGGCCATGACCTGACGCAGGCGGACCAGATCCTGCTTGCGGCCCTGATCGGTCCACAAGGGACTGCCGCACCTCGGGCATACGGCGTGATCCCTGGCTGTGGCCTCAGATTCGCAGTGGGGGCAATTGGCGCACAGCCGCCAGGATTCCACATTGGCCTGCTTCAGATCAATGCGATCCACTTCCACTCGCCGGCCTTCGGCATAGAAGCGATTGCCAGGAGCCAGTTCGCGCAGGCCGCTTCTGGCCGGGCGCTCATATTCAAAGCTCAAGGTCTCAAAAGCGCTCTGATCCTTATGCTGGGTGGCTCTTTTGCGGTAGATGATGGATCTTAGCTGGATACCTTGCTCCGGAAAGGCATAATTGGGAAGCAGCCCCTCGTCGGTCAAAAAGTTGTAGGTGTCCTTGGCATTTATATTCCGGATCAGGGCCATGAGCCCGGAGCGTTCCTGGCGCAGCTCCTCCATCTCTTGCTCAAAATTTTTATCCCTGGCCGGAGAGTTCTCCCGGCGCTTGATCTCCCGGTACAGGCGATCAACCTGGGTTTTAAAGCCCCTTCTCTCCCGCAGCAGATCGTAGAGCCGAACCAGGATGCGATAGGTCAGGCCAGGAGTATCCTGGCTGTCTCCCCACACAAACCTTTCCAGGTGATGTATGGAGTCCTGGCTCAGCTCCTTTGCAAACAATGAACAAAAACCTTCAAACAGCCCGGTTTGATGCAGGTGGACATATGTGATGAAGTTCTGAGGAAAAACACTGTCATCTTCCCGCTGGAAGGTATCCAGCACAGTTCCCAGGCGGCTGGGCACCGGGTCTGCCTGGCCTGAGTTTTGGATCCAGCGGTCCAGGCAAAAGGCTGTGTATTGGCGCTCCAGGACAGCCGAAGCATCCAGGAATACCCCTGGGGGCAAAACCTGGCCGGAGATCATCTGCAAGGGAGAGGCAAAGAAGTACAGGTCATGGGCCTGGCCGGCGGCCACAGTCAGGTTCAGGCCGTTGCCGTTCTTCCGCCCGCTGCGGCCGATGCGCTGGATATAATTGGCCTGAGTGGGAGGAACAGAGCACTGCATGGTGGTGGATAAGTCCCCGATGTCGATGCCCATCTCCAGGGTGGGCGTACTGGACAGGAGATTGGGATACCAGGGCTTTCGCATTTTGTCCTCAGCCTTGAACTTGCGCTCCAGCTCCTCCCTGGTCTCCCGCTCCAAAAGCCCGGTGTGTTCCCTGGCTACCAGGCGGGTGATGTTTCCCTGGCTGTACAGGCGACCGTAATAGTCCGGTCCGCGTCTGGCCGGGGCATACACCCCCTGGCAACCCCGACGCAGGCAGGACATCCCACGAAAATGCAATGAATCGGCCTCGGCTCCGGAAAAGCTGTGCCCGCACTGAGTACACTGGTATTGCAGGACCTGATTGCTGACCAGCATGCTTTCCGGCTCCAGACCATAGATATGGTGGCCGTCCTGAAACTGATCCCGGATCAGGCCGATATCCTGTAAGCAGGAGAAAACCAGGCCGTAAAACCGCTGCACAGGTGTGGGCTGGCGCAGGGCCAGGTCCGGAAAGTGACGGTAGGCCCACCACTCAAACCATGAGGACCTGCTTCCGCTGCGGGTGAGCTGGGGAAAACGGTCCATTCCCGGCCTGGTGGTCACAAATCCAGGGGTTCTGGTCTTGGGGCCGAAATTGGGCATCCAGAGCCTGTGCTTTTGGCTCAGGAGATAGACTTTGCCCCAGTCGCGGACATAGTGATCCAGGTCCGGATCGAAGATCCCGCCCATAGCTTTGACCTGAATGATCAGGCCCTGGAGAAAGGCAGGCAGCCCGTCTAGATTTTGTGTCCGCAGCTCCTCCAGCTCATTGGGTAACCCTTGGCCCAAACGCTCCACAGCCTGCCCCAATCTCGCCGGATCGGGCCTTATCACTGAAACACCGGACTTCTCCAATGTCCGGCCGATGCGGCTGCCGAACCCGTACTCTGATATGGTCTCAAAACGCAGACGCCGGCTGATCAGGTTGCCGAGGTCGGATTTGGCCGGCAGGTGGTCGTGTCGCTCCAGATGGTCCACATCCTGGAACCAGGTCAGGTTCGGGGGCAGAAAGGTGGCCGCAAAGCTTTCCCGGTCCATGCGGCTTTGCCAGTACCCGGGCATATCCTTGGCTACTCGGGCCAGGCTGTATCCCTCGGCCTGCTCCTGCACATACTGCTGCAACGCGGCCCGAAAAGTGAAACGATAGGTCCGGGCCCCGAAAAAACCTGCCCGGTGGGCTGCATCCTGGACATTGTCTGAAAAGGTGATGCATTTGGGGTCGCTATTGTATTTGGAAGCCATGAGCTGACCGATCATCACACTGGTCAGACTGGCTGAGCGGGACCCGAGCAGGGTCAGGCTGTTGTGCGCCCCGCAGGAAGGGCAGTGCTGGCTGGCGGCCTCCGGGACCAGAACCGGTATCAAGCCGCTTTGCCCGCACCCTGGACATTCTCCGGAAGACTGCCGACCAAGTTGCAGGCACCCCGGGCACAAGCCCATCCGATATCCGGGAAAGGAGGATGCCTGGTTTCCGTCTTCCTCTGGAAACATGGATCTCAGGCGCTGGGAAGGTTTTTTGCTGAAGTAGTCTACATAGATGCTTTTGAGATCTGTCTGCAAGTTGCTTCCATGCAGGGGCAGGCGGCCGATCCATCCGGTCTGGCCGCATTCCCGGCAATGCAGCAGGGGCAGATGGTACTTGCGCTGCTCTTCGGTCAAATCGTCGGCAAAGCGAAGTTCAGGTACCTGGTCCACAGAGCAGACCATGCGCCTAAGCTCCCGGTACCAGTGCTGGACCCGGGCGTGGACAAAGGGAGCGATGGAGTTGTCTTCTTTGCTCTTGGCCTCTGAGATGCAAGCCAGGAGGCTGTTTAATAACAGGTAAGCGTACTCCGTCCCGCCGTGTTTGAGTTGCTTGGAGGCCTCAGCCAGTTCGCTGATTATATCCTGCACACTGCGGACTCGACCGTCCATAACCCGCAACAGATTGTGCACCAGGACGTGCCCTTTCAGGGCCTTACCCAGCCTCAGCCGCCAGGATGGATCATCTTCTGGACTGACCTCCAGTCCGGTCCACAGCCGGATCTGGCTGGTCAGAAAGTCCTGGGCTGTCTCGTAGCTCTCTGAAGACAGCTGTTCACTGGATTCCGGGATATCCATGTATTTAATGAGTTGCCCACGCAGGAATTCTTCAGCGCTCTGGCGGTATTCACTGATCACGCAGTCCTGATCAAAGGGTTCACCAAAGACCTGCTGGGCATAGGTGATCAGCTGCTCCTTGGACTCTTCATCTCCCAGGGTGGCCGAGGTTCCAATGGGACAGAGATACTTCTCCGGGGTGCCCAGCCTGGCTTTGAGCCTCCGGAGCAGACAGGCCAGGTCCGTTCCCTGGGCCCCGTCAAAGGTGTGCAGCTCGTCTACCACCACAAAGCGCAGGGTTTCAGGAGAATTCTGCGCCCAGAGCCGGGCATCCCGAGCCCGGATCAGGAGATAGTCCAGCATCTTGTAGTTGGTGAGCAAAATATCCGGAGGGCTCTGGCGCAAAATGTCCTTGTCCGTGATGATGGAGTCCGCGGTCATGCTGGAGCAGGAGTCTACCGTTTGCTGCCCGACAAAAAGCCCGGCCGTGACCTTGGAGTGCAGGCTGGGGGTGCGCCAAATGGTCTGGGCCAGACGTCCGGCCTGGTCATAGGCCAGGGCGTTCATGGGATAGATGAGAATGGCCTTGATCCCGGGCTGATCAGAGGTGCGGCAGTACTCCAAGATGGGCTGGGAAAAGCATTCGGTCTTGCCCGAACCGGTTCCGGAAGCGATAATAGAGGGCAGGGGAGTCGGTCCGGATAGTCGGGCAAAGGCCAGCTCCTGATGCAGATGCGGAGTGAAGCCCAAGGGAATCTCGGGGAAAAACTCCCGGCTTTGTCCTTTTTGAAAGGGCAGTTGCAGGGATATGTATGGACCTTTGCTTAAGTTTCCGTCCTGACCCAGGAACCGGTCCAGCATGCCGTGGAAAAAGGGATTGGTGGAATGAAAGGTGGTGGACAGAAAGTCTCTAAGCCCTTGATTGACCTGCTGGGAGAGGATGGATGGGATCATAAGGAATCTTTACTATAAAATTAATTACATCACTTACTTCAAGGACTCTCTGATTCTGTTCGGATCTTGACGCATGTCAAGTATTCTATATACGAGAACATCATTTTTGTT
>JBKHIL010000079.1:0-7192 GCA_046538645.1 Desulfovermiculus sp. | reverse complement strand
CGCCTTACAGCATCCAAGGAAAAAGAGGAAAAAAAATACAAGACAAATAATGCCCAAAATAATTGCTAAATTCAGTAACATATTTCTGTCTTTACCTCCTTCAGCTCCACAGCTCTACGATAACGCCCCTTCAGCACCAGGAAAGAATTGCTTTATTTGGCCCAATGCCCTCCTGGGCACAAAACAGAAGGCACTTACAAATACATGCAATATCCATGCTAATATAGAGTAATATATCGGCCCTGAGGCTGAATGCTTTGTATGGTCTTATCGGACTTTGAAAGCAGTATCTTTAGAGAAAAAATTTGAAGTCAGTTCAATGGCCGGCGGGGCAAGCGCAGAATCAGCGTACAGAAAAGTCCTTGAGGCGCGAAGCAGGCGGAAATGGTTTTTTCACTCTGCGGTGTGCAGCTGGCATACATATAAAAAATTTAGTTCACAATGATAAAATAATGGGTCCTGCGGCAACTCCACGGGGTGAGCAGGACATGTTACTTGCGGTCAGTCAGCTCGGAGCATGCACCGGGACTGAAAGATGACGTCATTTCACACCCAGGTATGCCCTGCTCATCCCACCCCCTTTGGCGGTAATACTCCGTGATCAAAGTGTGCATCTCCTGTTCCCCGATACTACTCCCATCCGGTAAGGGCGTGTGCATAATGTGCTTTGGCAGGCAGTCTTGGTCGGGGCCAATGCCCTGGCTGAGATTGATCATTCGGGTCAGGTCCATGATTTCTCCAGCCATACGCCGAAGTGTCTGCATGTCTATATCCAATCCAGTGACCAGAGAAATGATTCTGGGCATTTCCCGGGAATAGAGCTTGCGAAAAAAGCGACAGACAATCAGGCAGTCCAAGAGGGTGCAGGTGTCTTCATGTTCCAGGAAAGAGGCGACCAATCCTGACGGATCTTTGACATTGACCTCTCCTGTCAGTTCGGCCCGGTGGAAGGATGATCTTAAATGACATGCCCCCCGGGAGCTGACCGCATAGGCC
The DNA here is from genome assembly GCA_046538645.1 of Desulfovermiculus sp. Classification (GTDB taxonomy): domain Bacteria; phylum Desulfobacterota; class Desulfovibrionia; order Desulfovibrionales; family Desulfothermaceae; genus Desulfovermiculus. The sequence continues at coordinate 6,196 of JBKHIL010000079.1, read as the reverse complement.
AGGCCCATACCCTTGAGCACCCGGGGATCATATCCGGCCGGTTCCATGCCTTTGACCTGGACACCCATATCTTCCAGTCCCAGATTATTGGCCGCCTGACGCATGCCCAGGGCCAAGATCCCGCCCAAACCTTTTCTCAAGGCAATTTGCTCCAACAACTGTGCAATTTGTTGGCTGTGACCGTATTTCAGGCTGGTGCGCAAGCGGCCTTGCCGGGTCGCTTCGAGAATCATGCCTGTCAGATTTCCGGCACTGATGGTGTCCATGCCCAGCCGGTCACAGAGATCGTTGAGATATACGATCTCGCGGACATCAGAAACAAGGCACAATCCACCAAAGGCATAGAGGGTCTCGTATTCCGGACCTTCAATGCGCAGGCCCTGGTATGGTCCGCTTGAAATCCGCCCAAGCTTTCGGCAGCTGAGAAAGCACCTGGGACAGGATCTCGGCTGAGCCTGCAATTGATCCATGATATGGCCCGCACTCAGGGATTCCCAGTCGGGAAGCCGGCCCTGTGTCCAGTATGCACAAGGAAAGGCACCGGCCGTATTCATCAGATCCAGCATGGCGGTTGTTCCGAATTTGCGGTAATTTTCCGGGCCCGGCTGGTGCTTATGTTCCCGGATAAATCTTTGCGACCAGGATTTGAGAGCATCCGGGTTATACACCTGACGGCGGGCTGATCCATGAAAGACGATCCCTTTGAGCCGCTTTGAGCCCATGACCGCCCCGGTACCTCCCCGGCCGGCCATGTGCCATTTATCAGTGGCCAAAACTGCAAAACGGACCAGATTCTCACCGGCCGGGCCAATAACGAGTGCTCCGGACCTGGGGCCGCACTCGGCCTTCAGGGCCGCTTCGGTCCGGGGGCAGTCCAAGCCCCAGAGGTTCGCTGCCGAGTGAAAGACGGCCCCGGTTTCTGAAATCTCCAGCCACACAGGTTTCTCAGCCACACCAGTAATAATCACCACATCAAACCCGGTCCGGCTCATAGAGATAGCTGCTCGGCCTCCGGCATAGGACTCGTTAAAACACCCGGTCAGTGGGGACTTGGTAAACACGCCAAGCCTGCTTGATCCCCAGACCAAAGTATCTGTGACCGGACCCAGGGCAAATATGAGGGGATTATCAGCCGAGAAAGGGTGAATGAACTCTGGAGCCAGCTGGTGAAACAAATGAACAGCCAATCCCTTGCCGCCCAGGGTCTGGCTGAGGAGCTCCGGATCCACAGGCCTTATTTCAGACGACCGATGATCAAGGTCGATGTGCAGCAGACGTTGGAAGTAGCCGGAAATATTCATTTTGCGGAGCTTTTTCCCAATCGCTTCTGCAGGGCCTTGATCAGGATGGGCCAGGCAATGGTTGCATCGCACAACACTTCGGCAAAGCGGCCTCCCTGCGAAGGGGGGGCAAATTTCCCCCAGGATATGCCCTCCTGGTATGTGCAGCCGGAGAGACCACCCCAGTGATCCGGTTCAGGGCAGATACGCACCCCATACTGAAACCGGGAATAGGGCCAGGACAGGTGGGGATGGGTTTGTTTAGCCATTTCAACAAACGGTCCCATTTGCTGGGCCCAGTTTCTGGGTACCCCGCCGCCAATGGTAAAGATGCCCAGTCGCTTGGCCCCTACCATCCTCCGGGTATAGTCAAAGAGATCGGCAAAGGGATTGAAATGAAAAGGCAGAGAACCAGCCGCTACTTCCTGCTCCCCAATCTCGGGCTTACGTTTGATCATGTAGGACGCGATATCAAGTGCCAGTTCTGAGTCGGTAAAGGCCGGAATATAGACCGGGACGCTTTGCTCATACGCGCTTTTTAAGATACCCATCCCCGGTACGTTCTCATGCAGGTACTTGCCGATGGCTGCACATACGGTTCTGGAAGAAAAAACCTCTTCAGGATCCAGGCCCTCCATGACCGCATAAATAACCTTTTCGGCTTCAATAAAATTAAATTCAGATTCAAGAGTATCATAGACCCGGTTCAGCCCGGCTTGGCACAGCTCAGGATCGCTCATCTCCCCGGGCTTGTATTTGTAGTGCTTCAGGCCGATGGATTCGATAAACCCATGGGCCATCAGGGCCCCGGTGGAGATGACAGTGTTCAGCCAGCCCTTGTCAATCATCCGGCAAAGCAATGGCCCCATTTTAGCCACTGTCATGGCGCCGGAAAAGGTGCCCACCACGTGGCAGTCCGGATCTTCGACCATAGTCTGCAGGACATCCAAGGCCTCGCCCAGCCTCCGGCCGCCGAAAGCGGTCTTAGACATGGACCACAAAAGGTCGTCAAAGTCCTCCACCTCATCCGGGTCCAGAGGGATTAACGGCTCCAGCCCAAGCTCATCCGGTTTGAGCATCTGGGCTACATTGCGGAATTTTTGCTTTTCATCCATATGAATCTTCCCGGCAGGTATAATATGAGTGCACAGTTCACGAAAAAACGGGCAACTAAAGCCCCAAAAAAAAGTAATGATGTATTATAACAGGGGCAATGGTCAACTTATCCCTGCCTGGAAAGCAGGGATAAGTTGACCTCAGGTGGTTTTTTGTTGCTCTGCGGTGAGCTGTTACGAAAAGCGGTCCAGAAGGCCAAACCAGGCCAGGGTCAGGGGCACGAACCAGGCCCGCTTCCGGTACAAAGGGAAGCGGGGAAAGGAACTGTCTGGAAAATCAAAGCCGCTCGGATTATTTAAACCCAAAACTGCTTTGGCCATCTGCCGGCCCAGATAGGTGGCCAGGGCAATGCCGTGCCCGCAATATCCGAGTGAATACCAAAGACCATTTTTGTTCCCGCTGTGCGGGAGGTGATCCCGGGTAAAGCCTACCTGACCGGACCATACGAAGGCCGGTTTATAAGCCTTGAGCTGAGGAAATACCGAGAGCATGTCCCTGTGCAGGGCGAGGCCCTTGTCCTGAAGGGATCCCCATAGCAGAGGGGGACGGCCGCCAAACAAGATCCTTTTCCCGTCCGGTGACTTGCGAAAATAATGCAGGACCCGCTTGGTATCCGATACCGTGTTTCCCCAGGGCAAAACCGTCCTTATGACTTCTTCCGGCACTTCCTCGGTGGCGATCATCACGCTTTCCACCGGCACTACCCGCCGGCCAAGCCAGTTATTCAGGCCCGGGGTACAGGCGTTCGTGGCCAGCAGGACCTGATCGGCCGAAATTTCGCCGCGGCTGGTTTGAATCTGTATGCTTCGGCTTTCACTTTGGATGGTGTGTACCCGGGTGGACCAGCTGAATCTGACCCCGGAGTCCAGAGCCATTTGATGCAGGCCTCTAGCAAACCGGACCGGGTTTAAAGACGCTGACCACGGATCGACCAAGCCACCCCAATATGCATCGGTTCCCAGCTCTTCCCGCATCTGGCCGGCATCCAGCAGCCGGGGACTTGTGCCGGAGATTTTAGCCATGCTTTCCTGTTCCCGGCGCAGCCAGTCCCAGTGACCAGGCCGGACAGCAGCTGTCACATGCTTTTGAGGCATAAAATCACAGTCGATATTTCCTTCCTGGATCAGCTTTTCTACCCCGCTGACCGCTCTTTGGGACATGTTAAACAGCGTGCTGGCCTGCTCTGATCCAAATTTGTGGATCAAGGTGCTACAGTCCAAGGGATAGCCGGAAAGGACCATACCTCCGTTGCGTCCGCTGGCTCCCTGCCCCGGACCGTTTTCCTGATCTGCAAGCAGAACCTGCACACCATTTCGGGCCAGGTGCAAAGCTGCGCTCAAGCCGCTATACCCACTGCCTATGATGAGCACCTGGGTTTTGGGTCCGGAAAACTGATCTTCTGCAGGCTCTTTTTTGGACCAGCCACTCCAATAAATTTCTTCCGGTATAGAGGTGTACGGCATGGCAAAGACTCGGTCAGCAAGGGGTGGACTCCTATTGCAAGCGTCCACCTTCGGCGGAACTCACATCATGAGTGCTCTTGCTCATGGATTCCAGCTCGGCCTTGTATCTGTCCACAAACTTGTCCCGCATACTGATGATGTCGTCCGCCGGGGGATAGGTGTAGAGTATATGTGGAGAGTCAATCGGGTCGAGCCGGGCGTTGTTGCCAAAAACGCATAAAGGTCTGAAGATAATACCTGGCTGTCCGTCATCCTGTTCTTCAATTTCCAGAAAAAGCGGATACTTCCATACAGCTTCCCCGGATTCATCCGTTTCTTTCTCGTAAATTACATGCCATCCAGTTCCCAGGACCGCAATCCAGATATCTCGTAACTCCTCGCCCATGGCGGCTCCTTGTGCTCAGAAGTGGATCATGCATCAAAAAGGGCCGGACAACCAAATGCCCAGCCCCTGCATAGCAGACTGTTCACCCCAGCACTATGCGCATGAATACCACCGGAGTCAACTCACGTGCACCCATATGATCAGGAAATATATTACATCCACTCAGGCTCAGCCTCCATACTCACCGAAAAAATCAATCCCCCCTCTGACTGCCCATAAATTCCGGATACGCCTCCATCCCGCACTCAGCCATATCCATCCCGCTGTACTCCATCTCTTCGCTGATCCGGATGCCCATGATTGCTTTTAAGCCCAGCCACACCAGATAGCTGGTGCCGAACATCCAGGCAAATATGACCACAATCCCGGCCAGCTGGCCGAGCACACTGGTTTCAGGACTGGAGAGCAAGACTGCAAGCAGGCCCCAGATGCCCGCCACTCCATGCACAGATATGGCCCCCACAGGATCATCAATCCTGGCCTTGTCCAGAGCCACGATGGAAAAGACAACGATAAGACCGCCCACTGCCCCGATGCACGAGGCTAAAAGCATGCTTGGGGCGCTGGGCTCAGCGGTAATGGCCACCAGTCCGGCCAGAGCCCCGTTTAAGCCCATGGTCAGATCCGCTTTCCCGAACTTGAGCTGGGAGACAGCCAGGGCCACAATCATGCCTGAGGCAGCAGCCATATTTGTATTGGCAAAGACCAGAGCCACGGCATTGGCCGATTCCACGTCCGATATTTTGAGCTCAGACCCTCCGTTGAATCCAAACCAGCCCATCCACAAAATAAAGGTGCCCAGAGCGGACAAGGGCAGATTGGCCCCGGGTATGGGAGAAATCTTGCCGCTTGGTCCGTATTTCCCCTTTCGTGGTCCCAGGACCAGCACACCGGCCAAAGCAGCCGCAGCTCCAGCCATGTGTACAATACCGGAGCCGGCGTAATCGGAAAAACCCAGCCCATCCAGGAAGCCCCCTCCCCAAGTCCAGTATCCATGCACTGGATACAGGATGCCGGTCATGATGACGGCAAAAAACAAAAAGGCCCACAGCTTCATCCGTTCAGCTACCGCCCCGGAGACTACAGACATGGCTGTGGCCACAAAAACGACCTGAAAGAAAAAATCTGCCATGGACGAGTAATACGGGGCTTGCTCTCCTCCAGCCACAACGCTCTGGACGCTGTGATCTCCCTGAACCAAGAACCCGAATCCAGGAATAACCGCTCCTCCATCTCCATACATGATATTGTAGCCAATGAGCATATACATAATGGAGGCGATGGAATACAGAGCGATATTTTTGGTCAGTATTTCCACTGTGTTCATGGTCCGGACCATGCCGGCTTCCAGCATGGAAAAACCGGCCGCCATCCACATGACCAGAATCCCTGATAGCAAAAAGTAGAAAGTATCCAATGCATAACTTAGTTCCAGCACAGATTCCACGTCTCTATCCTCCTGTGATGACCACTCATTCTTTGGTTATGAGAATCCTCATGTACATCATGGCTGCTCTTTGTTTCAGCAATGTTGTCTTTGTTTTCAGGCCAGGGCTGTCTTTTTGCTGCTTACAGTGCATTTTGTCCGGTTTCACCGGTTCGAATGCGCAGCGCATCATGGATTGATGAGACAAAGATCTTGCCGTCGCCAATCTTCCCGGTCTGGGCATTGTGTTGAATGACCTCCATAACCTGGTCGAGAGAATGGTCATCAATGACCAGTTCGATTTTGATCTTGGGGATGAGGTCAACCTCGTATTCCGCCCCCCGGTAGATCTCCTGGTGCCCTTTTTGCCGTCCAAAGCCCCTCACTTCAGTGATGGTCATTCCCTGCACTCCCATCTCGGTCAGGCCCTGCTTGACAGCATTGAACTTAAAGGGCTTGATGATGGCCTCGATCTTTTTCATCTTCTCCTCCTTGATCTGTTCAGGTTCTAAGAGTTATTCTTTTT
>JBKHIL010000078.1:0-7233 GCA_046538645.1 Desulfovermiculus sp. | reverse complement strand
AAGTTTGAAAAACTTTTTCAATCAAAAGATTACTTGCCTATTTCCCTGGTTGCTGAAGATGAAAATGGCAAAGTGGTCGGGTTTGTTATGGGCGAGACCTACATGGGAGAGTACGGCATCTTCCAGGAGGAAGCTACCCTGGATACGATCGGAGTCGATCCGGATTACCAGCATCAGGGGGTCGGGGAACTGTTGATCAATGAATTCATCGATCACTTACGTCAGATCGGAATTCAGAAAATAAATACCCTGGTCAGCTGGAACAACTCACAATTAATACAATTCTTCAGTACCAATCAATTTGTCCCCTCCAGGACAATAAACCTGGAACGAAATATTTAAGGAAGATATATCAACTTGAAACCACAAGAAAATGCGGCTGACAAGAATTTTTTGTCAGCCGCATTTGTGACGGACGGTTGTAAGCATTCTGCACCCACCCTCACTCATTCTCAGTACAGGAGATTGGGAAGCAGTAATATGATGTCCGGGAACATGGTCATAAGCACGATGGAAGCCAGAATGGCCAGCAGAAAAGGCATGACCCCGCGAAAAATATCCTCCAGGCGCACTCCCTCGCCCGGCAACCCCCGGGTCACTCCATAGACCACATAGACATTGATGCCCACTGGCGGAGTAATTACGCCCAACTGGGTGACCAAAACGATAATAATCCCGAACCAGATGGGATCATAACCAATCTGCTGGATGACTGGGTAGAAGATGGGGATGGTCAGCATAACCAGAGCCAGGGCGTCCATTATCAGCCCCCCGATAAAGTAGACCAGGACGATCATGCCCACAACAACAAAGCCAGGCAGATCAAATCCGCCGATCCAGGAGGCTATCTCAAAGGGGATGCGGGTCACAGCCATAAACTTTCCAAATACGGTCGCGCCCGCCACAAGAACCATAACCATGCACGAGGAACGTAAGGTCTCCACAATGGCCTGCTTAAACTTGTCCCAGGTCAGCTGCCTACGTACCAGGGTGGCCAACAGGACCCCGAAGACCCCTACCCCTGCAGCCTCAGTCGGAGTAAAAAGTCCCCAAAACAAACCTCCCATGACCAGGCAAAAAATCAACAGGACTTCACCCATGTCCAGCAAAGACAAGAACCTGGTTTTCCAGGACGACGTCTCGCCTGCTGGCCCCTGGTCCGGAGCCAGGGTGCACCAGATCCAGATGGTAATGATGAATACTATGGTCACCAGGACAGCTGGAATGATTCCGGCCATAAACAGCTGCCCAATGGACTGTTCAGTCAGAATGCCATAGACAATGAGCACCACGCTGGGGGGCATGATCATCCCCAATCCGCCTCCCGAGGCAACGGAGCCAGTGGACAAGGCATCCTTATATCCAAAACGCCTCATTTCCGGAACACCCACTGTAGCCATTGTAGCCGCTGTTGCCGGGCTGGAGCCACACACCGCCCCAAAAGCAGTACATGAACTCACTGTAGCCATGGCCATTCCTCCCCGTATTCCCCCCAGCCACTTATAAGCGGTATTATACAGCCTGCTGCTGATCCCGCTGCTGAAAACAAGCTGGCCCATCAAAATGAACAGCGGAATAGTGGTCAGGTCATAATTGGCGAATGTGGAGTAAATCTCTTTGGGTAGGAGGCTCAATCCAGCGGAGGTGGATGTTAAGTAGCTGAATCCGAGAAACCCGATCAAGGTCATGACATATGCCACAGGCATTTTGGTCATGAACAGAACTAGCATGGCCGCAATACCAAGTGTGCCTATTTCAGGTGGGCTCATTGAATCAACCCTCTCTTAAATCTTGTACTGTATCTACAAGGGTTTTGATGATTGAGGCACAAAAAACCAGAAATCCAAAGCCGACAACAAATATTATTATGTATTCTGGAAGCTTCAGGTTCATAGATACTTCGCCGGATTTTTTCATGCTTAAGCCGTACTTGACCAGTCGCCAGGTCACTAAAGAAAAGAGTGCCAGACTGAGAATATTAGTCACCAACTCAAAGACATTCTGCACTTTGGGAGAGAGCTTATTGACCACGATCTCCACCCCAATGTGCCTTTTTTCCGAATGTGCATCCGGCAAAGTGGCGGCAACAACAACCGCAGCCATGAAGCTTATCAATTCATAGGAGCCAAATACTGGATGGCGAAACATCCGGCCGATCACGTCCATACAGGTCAGGGCCATCATGGCCACCAGAAAAAAGCCACCGACCAGCAACATCTTTCGGGATATCCAGTCTAACGTCCGGGTAATCATGGCACTGCCCTTGTCCTTAAATTCTTTGGCCCAAAACAGGGCAATAAACCAGCCAGTACCTGGCGATTTATTGCCCTGCATTCACTAAATTCTCTACGCCTATTGCTTATACTGCTTCAAGGCGTCTTCAATCGTGCTGATCACTTCCTGGCCGTTAAGTCCCTTGTCATCCAGATCTTGCTTATAATCTTCAATGACCGGAGCTACAGCCTCTTGCCATTTCTTGTCTTCTTCGTCATCCAGGGTCACGACTTCACCTCCCTGGTCTTTAAAAAACTCCATGCCCTCTTCATCACTGGTGTCCCAGGCTTCGGCCTGCCGTGCGGCCCATTCCTGGTTGATTTCTTCAATAATTTCCTGATCCTTTGAGTCCAGAGAATTCCATTTGTCCTTATTCATGACCACAAAAAAGGTGGTCGTGTAGCCGGTTGCATAGGATTTGGTCATATAATCAACCACCTCGCCTATATTCCACCCTTTGTTTGTTTCCACCGGATGGATGCTGCCGTCCACTACCCCTTTTTGGAGAGATTGATAGGCATCAGGCATGGCCATGGTCACCGGAGAGGCATCAAGAGCCTTAAGCACGTCGGCACTCATGCCAGTGGAACGAATCTTCAGCCCTTTCATATCGTCCAGGCTCTCCACAGCATCTTTCCGGGTATGAATAAATCCCGGCCCATGGGCATTAAAATACATGACCTTGGTACCTGAGAACTCTTCAGGTTTTACGGTCTCATAGAGGGTATTTGCCACTTCAGTTGCCGCCTCACCTGAAGGGTATCCAAAAGGCAAATCCACAGCCGACATGACCGGGAACCGGCCCGGAGTATAAGCCAGACAGGATGTGCCAATATCGCAGATGCCGTCGACAACACTCTCATAGGTCTGATTTGCCTTGGTCAGGGTCTGGCCGGGATAAAAATTGATTGTCACCCGGCCATCAGTACGCTTCTCCACTTCTTCGCACCAGGCCTCTGCAGTCTTGGCTTGGATATGGGTTGAAGGAAAGAAGCTGCTGTAGCTCATGCTCATGGCCTGAGCTTCGGATTGGAATGAAAAAAAAGTGAAAAAACTCAACACCGCAAACACAAACGTGGTCAAACAGAAAATCTGGCGCATACAGGCCTCCTTACTAAAGGGTCAGGAGCAGGCCTCAAATAAACCTGCTCGCTTTTGTGGATCAACAAAAGGGCGGTAAATACTTGCAGCCTTGCAAAAATGAAGATCGCGTTTATCACATCCACATCTCCGCGGAATCCAAGGTTAGGGATCCCGCGGACACAACACTAAATCAAGGGTGCGTAATACCCGCTCTTCATAATCGTGTACCGCAAAAGGAGATCGCCCACAAACACGAACAAGAGCCTGAGAAAGACGAGAAAAGTATTGACATTGGCCCACATGATCAGGGTCAAGAACAAAGGCACAACCAGTCCGATGGCCACCACTCCTATATAGAAGAGCTGGGCATAATTGCCTTTTATGAGCTCCTGCATGGAAAAATGAGCAGTGTCTGAGACATGGTACGTCCCCCAGATATAGAGGAGGACAAAGAAGAGATAGACAAAGAAGAACACCCTGGACCACATCTCAAAGACAGCCAGATCTGCCCCGGAAAAGCCGAGAAAGAGCTGGACAAACTGGCTTCCGACCCAGATGCCGGAAATGATGGACAAGGGCAGAATCATGGTTGAATTCCAGGAGGGCAGGGCCCGGATCACATTCATGGTCGCAAATCCGTGCATGATGAGCAAGATACAGATAATGCCCATGATGATCTTGTACATGAAATTAAATCCGGTCCAGGGCAGTCCGGGAAAGAGACCGGGCAGAATCTGGAAAAAACCAAGCACGGCAAATATGAGGATCACCCACATGCCCCTGGCCAGCTCCGAGGTCTTGGGCTTGGCAAAGATGCGCAGCACCCGGCGCGGATTGCCCAAATAGCGCATGTGTATCAATCCGCCCAGAACCAGGGTCATCAACCAACCGATGACAAAGCCGGGACGATAATCATTAAATAACGAAATAAAGTAGATACCGGCCCCGATCTCGGAAAAAAAGAAGGCCAGCCACAGATAAATCCCTGGTCCCTCAATCCATTCTTCCTGCTGGGTGGGCTGGACCATCCACTCGTATTCTGGTTGTTTTTTCTTTTGGGTCAGCTTCTGCCAGAAGCCAAACCGGCTGTTTTGGGCTGTCGCAGTCATTTCTTATCCCCCGTTTGTATGAAAAACCGGTTGCCGTTTGCCTGTGAGCAGTCATCAGGATCCTGATTTTCACCTGATAACTGCACACAGATAACTCATGACTTGTCTGTTTGGGTACGCCCTGTCCGGGCGTGGTGATAAACTTTTCCCAATTATTCCGCTTTGTAGACCTTGACCGCGACCGAAGTTTCGATATTTCCGGTCAAGGGGTCGTAATGCTTCAAATAGGTGGGCAGGATCTTGCAGAAGTTACTGCCCTTGCCCTTGGCAATCGGCCGCTTGTCAGCCCACAGGCCACCCTGGCCGGCAATACCCACCACCAGGTGGTTCTGACCCTCCATGAGCTTGACCACACCCTTTTCTCTGGCCCCGTACCTGTTTTCGATCCAGATCACATCTCCATCCTTAAGTCCTTTTTTGGCCGCCAGATCGGTGTTGATGGTGATAGTGAAGGTGTACGGGCAGCGGGCACTGGCCTCGTCGATATAGGGGTTTTGGAAGGTGGTGTTGTTGGTATGCAGGACATCCCGGTAGGAAAAGGCCAAAAGATCGTACTCATCATCAAGCTCCCGATACGAGGTTGGAGTAAACCAGCTGGCCAATGGGGTGTGCTGGGTCAGGTCCAGCTCCAGGCCGGTCTCATTACAGATCTTCTCGATCTTGCGGCGATCGTGGATCATGAACTCCATGTACACCGGACACCGGGAAGGTATATACCAGCGCCAGTACACGTCTTCAATCGGTTTGTGCCAGGTGGCGTAGCCCTGCTTTTCCACCTTTTCCTTGTCCGGTCCATACACCCAGCGCAGGATCCGATCCCCGATTTGCTTCCAGTTCAAATACTCACCGGGTTTGATCTTTAGCTCCTCGTCCTCGATGCCGTAGTAATTATTGAGGAGTTCATTGAAGTTGTCCAGGACCCCAACCCTGTTGGCCACATCCAGGTAAACGTCCATGAAGAATCTGGACTCCCCTATGGGTTCGGCCACTGGTTTTTGCATGTGCACGTACCAGTCCTCATAGGACGGACTGCCGCTGAAGAAAAAGGCGTCGATCTCGCTGCTCCAGCAATCCTTTTCCAGCCAGCTGACATCCGGCAGGATGATATCGCCTACGGCCTGGTCGGTCTCATTGACCCAGATGTCCATCTGGACCACGAAGCAGTCCTTGAACAGATCCACAGCCGCCTGCCAGTCGGATTGGCTGATGATAAAGTTCACGGCCAGTCCAAAGACCATTTCCGGCCTGGCCTTCATGCCCAGCTTTTCCCAGATCTCTTCCCGTTCCTTGACATAGGGGACATGGGAAAGGGTGGAGTGAGGCCAGAAGTCGATGCAGCCGGCATTTTTGCACGGCACCTTGGGATCGTGCGGAGGCCAGGGATCGTGGGAGTAGAACACGGCCGGGATAAGCACTCCGTCCGGGCCGACCCGGGGAAAGCGCTCGTACTGTCCACCAGGATATTTCCTTCTGATTGCCGGCCAGCCCATGGTCCCGCCAGGCACGTCCTCTGATCCCACCAGCTGATTCAAAAGATCAATAGCCGCCACCTGATGCACACCGTTGTAATGCCCCTGGGATCCGCGAAAGGTAACTGTGGCCACCGGGCGATAAGGAAAGGTCTTCCCGTCAATGGTGATGGTGCTGCCGATGCAGGCATTCTCCACCCATTCCTCGGCGATCCTGATGATGGTCTCAGCCGGGACGGTACTCACCTTTTCAGCCCATTTTGCAGTGTACTGCTTGAGATGAGGCCCAAGGGTCGTAAAACAGGGCCAGACCTTTTCTCCGTTGTATTCGTACTCTCCCTCCAGGGCGAAGTCTTGATCGGCAATGGACTCATCATCAAAGACCTTGATCTTTTGGTCGTTGAGATCATAGACAAGAGGTTTTTCCGTTTCCTCATCCCGGACAAAGGTTCCATCCTCCCGGATCAGATAGGGGAAGTTGGTCTTGGCCTTGATGTACAGTTCGTCATAAACGCCCATGGTATTGAAGATATGGTTGCACATGGCCAGGGCCACCGCAGAATCCGTGCCTGGCAGGATCGGAATCCAGTCTGTGGCCTTGCCTCCGGCGAAGTTGCACATGGGGTCAAAGACTACCTCTTTGATCCCCCGGCGCACTGCATCAGCCCGGAGCCTGGCGTTGGTCATGGCCGAGTGGCCGGAGCCCGTTCCCTTACTCGAGCCCCATTTGATCACATACTTGGTGTACCGCCAGTCAGGGGCCACAGACCAGGCCCCGTGGACCAGGCCGCCCAGCATATGAGCTGCGTTGCCGCAGTGCAGGCTGCCGCCGCCGATGATAAAGCAGCCGTTGTCCTCAATGCCAAAGGCCTTGGCGTAAAAATAGGGATGATTGTGTGGCCCGTCGCTGGCCCGCATGGTCTGATTGGTGAACAAAATCTTGTTCGGATCGTCAGCCATGATTTTCTTCATCCTGGAGGAGATTTCTTCCAGGGCCTCTTCCCAGGTAATCTCCTTCCACTGTGGATCAACGCCAATGCCTTTTTCCGGATTGGTCCTTCTCAAAGGCTTCGTGATCCTGTTTGGATCGTGGTAATACATGATGCCGGCTGCACCCTTGCCGCAAACTCCGGCATTGGTGCCGCCCATAGTTGACTCCGGGATACCCTCGATCTTGACCGGGACCCCGTTCACCCGCCTGACCCTGATCCCGCAGCCGCAGTAACAGGCCCCGCAGGTTGTGTTTATCCACACATCTTCCCAGATCTTCTCGCGCTTATAAGTCATATATCCTCCAG
>JBKHIL010000077.1:0-7308 GCA_046538645.1 Desulfovermiculus sp. | reverse complement strand
TAGGCCTTGAGCAGGTCGTCCTTGGTCAAAATGCCTACTACATGGTTCTCAGTATCCACCACCGGGAACATTGAATAGGGATGATCTTCGAACATGTGCATGGCTGTTTCCATATTCTCCTGACTGGTGATGGTGGTCACATTTGTGCTCATCAAGTCGGCAGCGATCACGCCCTCTTTGAGGTCCTCAAAATACAACAAAGCTTCGCGCACATCCCGGAGTGAGAGAACCCCTGCCAGCTGGTGCTCATCATTTTCGACCACAAAATGGGGGTAGGGCGAGGTTGACATCTCCTCCACGATATCTTCCAGCGGGGCCTTGAAGGAGATGATGGGCACAGTATGGCGCATAAAATCCCGAACGCAGAGATCGCGCAGAATGCTCACATCGTGTCCGCGGACAATGTTTATCCCCCGGCGCAAAAGCTTCATTTCATAGGCCGAGACGCCAAACAAGAGGCGGACGACCAGGGTAGCGCTGATGCAGGAAACCATAAGCGGCAAAATGATCTGTGAATGCAGGGTGAGCTCGAAAATGGTCACAATAGCGGTGATCGGGGCCAGGGTGGTTCCGGAGATTACGGCCCCCATACCGGCTAAGGCGAAAAAGGCCGGATGCAGGTCCAGCCCTGGCCATACAGAAGACAGGACATATCCCAGAACAGTACCCAGGGCTGCTCCCAAATACAGGGAGGGGGCAAAAATGCCTCCGCTCATGCCGGAGCCGATGCAGATGGAAGTGGCCACCAGCTTGCCGACTAGGAGGAAAATGGCCAGCTGCAAAGGCAAATTGCCATCCAGGGCGGAGTTGACTGTATCATATCCCACTCCCATGACTTGGGGCAGATACAGGGCCATGGCCCCTAAAAGAAGACCGCCCAGGGCCGGACACAGCCATTGCGGCAGGGGAAGGCGGTTAAAGATGTTTTCTACCGTGTAGATGGCCCGGACAAAGACTATGGACACCAAGCCGGCCAAAAGTCCCAAGAGGAGATAGCCGAAGATCTGCAGGTAGTTCTCCAGCTGGAAGTCGACAACGTGAAAGGCGGGGAAGTTTCCCCAGAATATCCTGGACAGGACTGAGCCGGTAATAGAAGCGATGACCAGGTGACTGATATAGGAGACCTCGATATTTAAAAGGATGATCTCCATGGCAAAGACCGCTCCGGTGATCGGGGCGTTGAATGTGGCCGAGATGCCGGCTGCGGCCCCGCAGGCCAGGCACAGCCTGCGAAGTTCCGGGGAGAGATCGAAGAGCTGGGCCACGGATGAACCAACGGAAGATCCAATCTGGACGATTGGACCTTCCCGGCCCACAGACGCTCCAGCAGCCAGGAGCAGGCTGGTGATCAGGCCCTTGAGAAAGGTTACCCGGTGCCGGATGGTGCTCTGGCGCGAGGTGACTGAGAGGATGACTTCCGGGACACCCGGTCCCCTGGCCTCAGGAACCAGGAAGGTGATGATCGGACCAGCCACCAGTCCGCCCAGGGTGGGGATCAAGAGGACCTGCCACCAGGGGGCGGCCCGGACCTGATCTACCAGAGAGGAGCCCCCAGGCCAGAAACCGGCTTGCATGACTTCAATCAAGGTGCGGAAAAGCAGGGCCCCTATGGCGGCCAAGATGCCGATGCCAACTGCAAAGAACAGCAGGGATATATCCTGCTTGGCAGGGCCGAGGCGAAGACGGTTCAAATAGGTTTGGAAAAAGTTCATCATAGTTGTTTACAAAGGTTGATGCCAAGCCAGGAACAAGATCTTCAATCGCCGTCCACAGAGCTTGTGGTACAGAATCCTATCTTCACGTCTTTATTTTGCCAACCGGAATTGTATGCCTACGTTGTATAAACCATACTTAAAAAGTATGTTATTGCCAATAAGATAGCAAAATGAAAAGAAAGGTTCAACATCTTTGAAAATAAAAATGGTCAAATGTATTGTCTTTTGTGATTTTTTATGCTTATATGGATTTAGAGATGTATGTCCTTTTATTTTGAAGGAGATGGCTTATGAACAAACAAATCTTGAATTATGAAAACATGATCCGAATTACAAAGGCCATAGGTCATTCCCGGGATCCGGAAGAAGTGACCCTAATGGCGGTGGAGGCAATTAAAACCGGTTTGGGGGCCAAAGGATGCGCTTTGTTTCTTATCGACAAGAAAACCCATGAACTTAAGGTGGCGGCTTCTTTTGGGTTGAGCCAGGAGTATTTGGACAAGGGTCCGGTAAGTGCCTTAAAATCCATTGCCGCATCTTTGGAAGACGGCCCGGTGGCTGTGTATGATGTGACCGATGATCCCAGGATTCAATATCCGGACGAGGCTCAAAAGGAAGGTATCGCTTCAATTCTTTCCGTACCTATCTTTATGAAGGGACATGTGGTGGGGGCATTGCGGGTCTATACTGCCGAGCCGTGGGAATTCACCATGGAAGACGTGACCTATGTCCAGGCCTTGGCCCAGATTGTGGGGGTGACCATTGAGATGAGCCGCCTGTACCAGGGACAAAAGGAAGCCCTGGAAGTGATGAAGAGTCTGAAACAGACGGAACAATCCATACGTTCCCGTCGGACGCCGTATGAGGGAGTACCGATCAGCGTGGCCAAGCAGAAGGGGAAGAAAAAGGCTCCGGCCTGATCAAAACATATTCAAGCGCCGCTCCTGACGGCGCTTGAATAAGCTTTGTGCGTCTTGTCCGTCATTTGCCTATACCGACGGAACTGCAAAAAGTCGGTTTACTTTCGTTTGCGATAAAAACTGAAGTTATAAGTCGTTGTCTTTACTGACCTCTGACTTCTGATCTCTGGCGAGTGCAAAAACAGTTTTTGCACTCGCATCAATACCGGTCATGATCATCCCTCGATGTGCCGGCCGAAGATGATCAAGAACTACCTCAGAAGAGCATAGACTTTGCGACTGTATTGTTGGATGTTTCGTGTCCCGGCTCCGTTGCGGACCGCTTGCAAAACGTTTTCCCGGTATAGAGGCACGGTTCCGGCCAGTATGGCAACCGGCAGATGGGCAAAAGCCTCCGGCACCATGGGAGTGCTGGGACCGAGCATGACTGTGCGGACTTCTTTGCTGGTATGAGACAGAATGTCTTCGGTGCTTTGGTTCAAGATGGAGGTAGATGTGAGGAAAAGAACTTCCGCCCAATCCCTGAGATGGGGATAAAACTCCTGTTCGCTGCCTATCTTCCTGGTCTGGTCGATGACATCGACAACTGCTCCCCGCTGTTCAAAAACCTTCATCAACGGCCCAAAATACCCGACCATGGCCACCCTGGTCCCTGCTCCAATATCCAATGTATCGAAAAGAACGCAGTTTTCCGGGTCATCAGGCAGACCCAGGGCCTGGTCATGATTTAGGGCATTGATCAGGGCCAGGGCCATGCTGCGTTTGAGCGGATTGGCATCGAAGATGTTCTGTAAGAGATGAGTTGCGGAAAGGCCTTCATATTGAATGCCGTCCAGAGTCTGGCAGCAGGATTTTCCGTTGTCGAGATACGTATAAGCCACCCCCAGACCCATGTTTGAGGTCTGAACTGCAGTATAGGAAAGGCCCAGACTGAGGATGTGCACATCCACCTGAGCCGCCTTGTCCTGGAACAGATCATAGAGTCTTTGGTTGAGCTTCATTGTATCGATCCCTGAAGAATAATGAGGTGTATGAGGCATATATTCATGTGCACAGGATGATTTTTTCATCCTGTGCCAGCGTGCAAAAAGTAAACAATTTTTTGCCCTTGTTTGTAAAAGACCCGCTCTGGGCTGGATTCCCCTTGGGGTGCTCTACCCAAAATAACCTTGAAAAGCAAGGTGTGCACGCCGATGAGCGGGTGTTTTGGGGTTCTTTTTTTAAATTGTCAATAATTTTGGTTTCTTAACCTGTAAGCATATGCTTGCTTTCCTCAGATAAAAGCCCTACTTTAGCTCCCTGGCATTGGTCCGGGTTCACAGGAAGGACATACAGAGTCTGATATAACTCAAAGGAAGGAACTGGCGATGCAGGCAAGCATTGAAATGCTCAGAGAGATCGTGCTGTTTGAGGGTGTTGATCCTGAAGATCTGCGTTTGCTGGCTGAACGCAGCACCAAGCGCAGATATGCCCTGGGCGCTTATTTGTTTCATGCCGGAGCGCCACGGACTGAAATATCGGTCATTATGCAGGGAGAGGTGGAAATCTTGCGCGGAGTGGGTGAGGCGCAGCAGGTGGTGGCCCGGCTGGGGGCCGGAAATTTTGTGGGTGAAGGGGCCATCTTGAGCGATGAGCCCCATTCCTCCTCCTGCCGGGCGGTGATCAACACCGAGGTTTTGGCTTTGGAGCGCAAGGCCATTGAGGAGGTAATCCAGGATAAGCCGGAAATGGCCCGGAAAATCTTCTCCCAGGTAGCCAAAGTCATGCTGCATCGCTTAAAGTATGCCGGATACGGGTACCATGCCCCAGCCCTGTGTTCAGGACTGCACGGGGGGCGCCGCCTGGAGCACGATCTGCTTGGCGAGCGGGAAGTCCCGGCCGATGCCTATTACGGAATCCAGACCCTGCGGGCGGTGGAAAACTTCGATATCACCGGCATACATCTGTCCCATTTTCCCAATCTGATTAAGGCTGTAGCCATGGTCAAGAAGGCGGCGGCCCGGGCCAACCAGAAACTGGGAGATCTGGAAGAGGACAAGGCAGATGCTGTTGCCAAGGCCTGTGACGAGATTATAGCCGGCAATTTGCACAATCAGTTTGTGGTGGACATGATTCAGGGCGGGGCCGGGACCTCGACGAACATGAACGCCAATGAAGTCATCGCCAACCGGGCCTTAGAGATTATGGGCCACTGCCGGGGGGAGTATACGCACATCCATCCCAATAATCACGTCAACCTCACCCAGTCCACCAACGATGTCTATCCGACCACCATCAAGCTGGCCATTTTGCTCAGTTATAAGGATTTAACCACGGCTATGAGCGAGTTGGCCTATGAACTGAAGCAGAAGGCAGTCGAGTTTAGCTGTGTATTGAAGATGGGCCGGACCCAGCTCCAGGATGCCGTGCCCATGACCCTGGGCCAGGAGTTCGAGGCCTATCGGATTACGGTCAAAGAGGACATGCAGCGCATCCACTACCTGGTCCGCCTTTTCCAGGAGATCAACCTGGGGGCTACAGCCATTGGAACCGGCATCACGGCCAGTCCGGAATACTCCAGCCTGGTGGTGGAGGAGCTGTCCAGGATCTCAGGGATTGAATTTGAGGTGGCCCAGGATCTGGTGGAAGCGACCTCGGACATGGGGGCCTTTGTCATGTTCTCCAGCGTGCTGAAGCGGGTGGCGGTCAAGATATCCAAGATGTGCAACGACCTGCGTCTGCTCAGCAGCGGTCCCCGGGCCGGATTGAACGAGATCAACCTGCCGCCCATGGCCCCTGGATCGTCCATAATGCCTGGAAAGGTCAATCCTGTCATTCCGGAAGTGGTCAACCAGGTGGCCTATCAGGTTATCGGTAACGACCTGGCCGTGACCATGGCTGCTGAAGCCGGGCAGCTCCAACTCAATGTCATGGAGCCGGTGATTGCATTTAATATCCTGCAATCCCTGAAGATGCTCAGCAAGGCCATTACCACCCTTACTCGACGCTGCATTCAGGGTATAACCGCCAATGAAGACCAGTGCCGCAACTACGTGGATTGCAGTATCGGCATAGTCACGGCCTTAAATCCCTATATCGGGTATGAAAATTCTTCCCGCATTGCCTCCAAGGCCCTGGAGACGGGAAGGGGGGTTATGGATCTGGTCCTGGAGGAGGGCCTCCTGAGCCGGGAACAGCTGGAAGAGATCCTTTCTCCGTCCCAGATGTGCCATCCCCGGTTCCGGTAGGTTGGCCCGGAAAAGCTCAGCGGTTCAAGGTAAGATTGTGCGGCGCGGTAATCCCAAGGTCAATCCTCCAACGTATTTCCAATGCATAATGCATTGGAAATACGTTGGCTTCGGCTTCCAGATTTTCATCCACCTGTTGAATGCTTACGGGCTGAAAATTCTTGGGCAACAAGCGTTTGTTCAACTGTTTATGACCCCGTACCTCCATTTTCTCTTATAGGCCAGGTTTCCATATTTTGCTTGATTTCATAGGTCTCTTAGTTAACAATTCAGAACTAAGAGCTGGTGTGAGGATCTTTTTTTCTAAACTGTTGCCCCAAACCTTGATCACGGTACCTGAGGGGCGTCCTTGTCTGAAGAACTGAGGGCTTATACAAGGAGCATGAAAATGAGCGAAGTATTTATCGGCATCCTGGCCATGGCCGCCTTTATCGGTTTTGTGATCTGGAAAAACAAGGGTAAGGCCAAACAGGAGGAGGATATTCACAGTCAGCAGTGGTGGGCGGAGCGCGAACAGGAAGCCAAAGAGGGGCCGGTGATTGTCAGGGCTGATGCAGATAGGGATGGTGATGACGATTAACTAAAGGAGATTTCATGAGCTTGGCCTCAAGGAGCAGACATTGCTCCAGAGACTTTATATGAAAAAATCTACTCGGAAAAAACAATACAACAATTTGTTTGATCCCATGAGGGAGAAAGACAGGTGAGTACCGGATCAGGATTTAGGTATCAGTTCTCGGGCTTGTGGCAAAAACGAAAGGAACAGTCCCGCCTGGCGGCCTTGGAGGCAGAGCGGAGGAGGAAAATGCTTGTCCATCTTACGCCTATCTTTCGAAAGTATGGCCTTTCGCGGGTGTACGCCTTTGGTTCCGTGACCAGAGAGTTTTGCCGGACAGATTCAGACATTGATCTCTATGTAGAGTCTGTTGATGCCGAAAAGTACTGGGAGCTGTGGAGAGAGCTTGAAGAATATACTCAAGAACGGATAGACTTATACTGTCAGCGGGACGATCAAGTATTCGTCAGGAAAATCAAAGAGCGCGGATGGCTGATTTATGAAACATAGCATCAACCTGCTCAGAGCGGATATTGAAGAAGAGCTCTCTAAAATGCGTAAGGTTGTAGAAGAGTTTGAGCCCTTTGTCCCCAAGCTGGACATGAGCGGAGAACAGGTCAGCAGTTACGACACCATGGTTGTCGGCTATCTCCTGCACAGCTTTTACAACGGATGCGAGAATATCTTTTTGTCTATAGCCCGGTTTTTTGAAAACGAGGTGGAACCCGGTGCCTGGCACAGGGACCTTTTGCGCCGGATGAAGCTGGAAGTACCTGAATATCGGCCCCGGATCATTTCGCATCAGTTGTACCTGCTGCTCGATGATTTCCGGGGCTTTCGGCACCGGTTTAGGCACTCTTACAGCTTTGAGCTGGACTGGGAGCGGGAGA
>JBKHIL010000076.1:0-7350 GCA_046538645.1 Desulfovermiculus sp. | reverse complement strand
TGGCCGACCTGGGCCTGGGGATCATCTCTGACGAGATTTACCAGGGCCTGACCTACTCCGGCCATGCCCCATCCATTTTGGAGGTCACTGACCAGGCCTTTGTCCTCAACGGCTTTTCCAAGCTCTATGCCATGACCGGATGGCGTCTGGGCTACCTTATCGCTCCCAAGCGTTTTATCCGGGAAATCCAAAAGCTGGCCCAAAATCTGTATATCTGCGCCGGCTCCATAGTCCAGTGGGCCGGACTGGCCGCCCTGAAGGAAGCTCAATCTGATGTAGAGTTAATGGTCAGCACCTATGATCAACGCCGCAAATTCATGATCAAACGCCTGCGGGAAATCGGATTCGGCATCAAAACAGAACCCACCGGTGCCTTTTATATCCTGGCCAATGCCCAAAAATTCAGCGCCGATTCCTATCAATTGGCCTTTGATATCTTAAACAGGGCCAAGGTGGGAGTTACTCCAGGCGTTGATTTTGGGGCCAATGCAGAAGGATACTTGCGCTTTTCCTATGCCAATTCTCTGGATAACATCGCTGAGGGGCTGGACAGGCTTGACAAGTACTTAAATGGGTAGGTGTACATGTCCAACGCTCTTTTTTCCTTCCAGCTCATAGCTGAGCAGCGGATCAATGAGGCCATAGAAAAGGGTGAGCTGGACAACCTGCCAGGCCAGGGAAAACCCATAAACCTGGACGATGACACCCACTTGCCGCCTGAGATGCGTATGGCCTACCGGATCTTAAAGAATGCAGGTTATGTGTCCCCTGAAGTGGAGCAGCGCAGAGAAATCGCCAGTATCCGGGAAATGATCAGTCAGTGCGAGGATGAAGAACTCTGCTATCGCCAGGTGCAAAAACTGAACCTCCTGGTCACCAAGCTGAACATGCAGCGGAAAGTTCCCGTCAATCTGGAAGCTGAGCAGGTCTACTATCGCAAGGTAGTCGGCAGAGTCCCGGTCAAAGACCGGAAAAAATGAGGGGTGTCATTCACCCCTTTTAATAAAGGTATCCAAAATAAGGAATCGAGCAGATGAATGCCTATTCCGAAAGCCTCCTGGTCCATTTCCGGCGTGTGGAACATTTGAAAAAGGAAGTAGCCGATTCTCCGAGCATTTCCTTAAACGAACGCCAGGTCTGCGACCTGGAGCTCTTGTGCAACCGGGCATTTTATCCTTTGACCGGATTCATGACGGCCGCAGAATACGAATCCGTACTGGATCAGGGACGTCTGCCGGACAGCACCCTGTGGCCTCTGCCCATCTGCCTGGATGTGAACGAAAAAACCGCCTCCCGGCTTGAACCGGGGCAAACCCTGGGCCTGTGCGACGGGGAAGGATTTCTCCTGGCTGTGATGCATGTGCAGCAGATCTGGCAGCCGGACAAACGCAAGGAAGCAGCCCGCATTTACGGGACAGAAGATGCGAACCTCCACCCCTCTGTGTATCACCTCTTTCACCGGACCCAGCCCTTTTATGTCGGCGGAAGCATCGAGGGCCTGCATCCACCGCTCCATTTCGACTTCCCCGAGCTCCGCCTGCCCCCTTCCGAAACCCACCGCCGGTTTACTCAGATGGGGTGGCGGAATGTGATCGGTTTTCATACCGAAAAACCCCTGCATTGCGCGCACAAGGAAATGATCCTCCACGCCGCCCGTCAGGCCGGAGCGAGCATTTTTCTGCAGCCCGAGGTGGGACGCCCTTCTCCCCGCGATCTGGAACATTTTACCATGATCCGCTGCTACCAGGCCTTTGTCCGCCATTTCCCCCAGACGATGATCATGCTCGGCCTGCTGCCTTATGCCTCCCGCAAGGCAGGCCCCAAGGAGGCCCTGCTCCAGGCCATTATCCGCAAAAATTACGGCTGTACCCACTTCATCGTGGCTCCGGATCAATCCGATCCCTTTGTGCATGAACGAAATGACCGCCTCTTCTACCCCGCTGGCAAGGCTCAGGAACTCGTGGCTGAGCACAGTTCTGAGATCGGCATCCAGTCCGTCCCCTTAATCCCGATGGTTTATGTGGAAGACAAGGCTCAGTACCTGCCTGAAACCGACGTCGGGCCGGATATGGTCACCAAACGCATTTCCTCTGCTGAACTGCGGCGCAGGCTGGAATTCGATCTCCCGGTCCCGGATTGGTTTTCCTTTCCCGAGGTGGTGGGCGAGCTGAAAAAGACCTATCCCCCCAGACATAAACAGGGCTTCACCATCTTTTTGACCGGATTGTCAGGCTCGGGCAAATCAACTCTGGCTCGCATCCTGTATGTCAAGTTTATGGAGCTTCGAGACCGGCCGGTCACCTTGCTGGACGGAGACATTGTGCGCACCCATCTGTCCAGCGAACTCTCCTTTTCCAGGGAGCATCGGGAAATCAATGTCCGCCGCATCGGATACGTGGCCAGTGAGATCACCAAAAACAGGGGTATCGCCATCTGTGCCCCAATTGCCCCCTATGAAGAGTCCCGCCGTTATAACCGGGAGCTCATCAGCCAGTACGGCGGGTATATCGAAGTCTATATGAATACCCCGTTTGAGGTTTGTGAACAACGGGACCGCAAAGGACTGTATGCCAAGGCCAGGCAGGGACTGATCAAAGGAGTGACCGGAGTGGATGACCCCTACATTCCGCCTGCAAATCCGGACTTAAGCATTGACACCAGCCAGGCCACCCCGGCTGAAGCAGTTCAGGAGGTCCTCCTCTACCTCTCGGAACAGGGATATGTTCATTGACACCACACGGAGGGATTGGTTAGAATTCAATTCTTCCGGAGAGGTGGCCGAGTGGCTAAAGGCGGTAGTCTTGAAAACTACTGAGGGTTAACGCCCTCCGGGGGTTCGAATCCCTCCCTCTCCGCTATAGATCGGGAAAGGCCACCGGGGTTCACGCCGCAGTGGCCTTTTTCTTTGTTTGTATATATATCAACCCATTGCCAGGCTCACAGAGGGCAATATGGCCAATGCCCCTTTACAATCAGCCGATACTGACCACACGTGGAGCCGTTGCCACGCCGTTGTTCTGGCCGGAGGCTCGGGGACCAGGCTGTGGCCCCTGTCCAGAACGCAGCTGCCAAAACAGTTTCTCAGCCTCAATGGAGATCAATCGCTCTTGCAGCAGACCATCTCCCGGGTCACTGATATCTTGCCGGCCCAGAGGACATGGATTGTGACCAATGAAGAACATGTTTTCGAGGTCAGCAAACAGCTTCAGGACATGGACCCTGACCTGCAGGAACAAATCATCAGCGAACCTTTGGGGCGGAACACCCTGCCGGCCATCATCCTCGGCCTGGACCGCATCGTTGATATCGACCCCCAGGCTGTTGTTGCTGTCTTTCCTTCCGATCACCTCATCCACGACCTGGCCATGTGGCGGGGAGCCATGGCCAAGGCCTATGAGCTGGCGGTCCAGGAATGGTTTGTCACCTTTGGCATCACCCCCACCAGCCCGGAAACCGGGTATGGCTATATTGCCCGGGGCGACGACCTCGGACACGGATGCTATCAGGTGCAATGCTTTATTGAAAAGCCAGATTTACCCACTGCCCGCAATTTTCTCCAGACCGGAGGCTACTTCTGGAACAGCGGAATGTTTCTGTTTTCTCTGCCCGCCTTTTTGCACGCCCTGCAGGAGCTGCAGCCCGAATACTGGGACTGGTGGCAAACCAGGCAGGAGCAGCCCTTGACCCATGTCTATTCCAGTCTTCCCAGCCAGTCCGTGGATTATGGGATCATGGAAAAGGTGCGCAAACAGGCGGTGGTGCCTTCGGACTTTGGCTGGGATGATCTCGGGAACTGGGAAGCTGTCTATCGCCTGGGTCAAAAGGACGAGTTTGGCTGCGTGTGTCAGGGGGATGTCCTGGCCCAGGACTGCCAGGGGAGCCTTTTTTTCTCACAAGGCGGGAAGCTCGCAGTCACCGGCATGCACAATACCATTGTCGTTCAAACCCGGGATGCCACCCTGGTCTGCCCTATTGATCAGGTCCAGTCAGTCAAAAACCTGGTCAGCAGCTTAAAAAAGGAAGGCAGTCACCTGGTGGAGGCCCACGTGACCGTTAACCGTCCTTGGGGCAGTTATACTGTCCTGGAGGAAGGCCGGTTTCACAAAATCAAGCGGATTTGTGTCCATCCTGGAGCCTCGCTCAGCATCCAGATGCACCACCATCGGTGTGAACACTGGGTCATTATTCAAGGTACAGCCTGGATTCGGCTGCAGGACAAGCAATTTCTGTGCCCTGAAAGTCAAACAGTGGATATTCCTCGAGCCACCATCCATCAGCTGGCCAATCCAGGCAAAATCCCGGTAGAAATCATCGAGATCCAAAGTGGAAGCTATCTGGAAGAAGACGATATTGTCCGCTTTACAGACTGGCCTCAAGCCAAGGAGACATACGAGGATGCCTGGTCCACAAAAACTGGCCATGGCTGTGACAGCAAAATACAATCCAGAATCTCTCAGGACTGATGGAACTATAAGGACAAACGCAACTCATGCTCACCACCAATCAGCTGCAAAAATATGCCGATGTCTTGCTCTGGGGTATGAAGGTGGCCCGGAAAACAGGATTTGATCTCCAGGATATCGTCCTTCTCCGCTACGACTTCCCGGCCAGGCCCCTGGCAGAGATCCTGTTTGAAAAGCTTATTGCCCAGGAGCTGTATCCTGTGCACCGCTTGAGCGGTTCTCCAGCCATGGAGCACGCCTTGTTTTCCAAGGGAAACATCCAGCAGATCTCCTTTATCCCTCCGGGTGAGGAAGAGCTCATGCGCCATCTCAACGGCTGCATCTCCTTGCTGGCGCCCGAATCACTGACCCATTTGCAGGATGTCGACCCGGAACGTATCGGAAAATCGGTTCTTTCACGCAAAAAATTGCGGGATATCCTGGATCACCGGGAGAATCAGGGCCTCTTCAGCTGGACATTGGGACTATTGGCCACTCCTGAGCTGGCCAGAAATGCAGGTATTGACGAACAAAGATACTGGGACCAGATAGTCCGGGCCTGCTACCTGGACTCCCCGGATCCGGTGCAGCAGTGGCAGGAAATCTTTGAACAGGCCAACGAGATCAAAAATGCCCTCAACTCCCTGGCGATCAATGAGCTGCATCTTCAATCCGACCGCTGCGATCTCATCGTTACTCCAGGCCAAAAACGACAATGGGTTGGGGTATCCGGACACAACATCCCCAGCTTTGAGATCTTCACCTCCCCGGATTGGAGAGGGACCTCAGGTGTGTACTTCATGGATCAACCCACCTACCGCAGCGGCAATCTGGTCACCAACCTGCGCCTGGAATTCAAGGAGGGCAGGGTGTGCAATGCCACTGCCGAGCAGGGTGAGGCTTTTGTGCACAAGCAATTGCAACTGGATCAAAACGCAAATAAAATCGGGGAGTTTTCCTTAACTGACAAGCGCTTCTCCCGAATTGACACCTTCATGGCCCATACTCTTTTTGACGAAAATTACGGAGGGGATTTCGGCAATTGCCACATTGCCCTGGGGGCTTCGTATGCCGAGACCTATGCCCCGGGGGCCGGCCAACTCTCGGAGAACATAAAATCGAACCTGGGTTTTAATGATTCCGCGCTGCACTGGGACCTGGTGAACATTGAACCCAAACAGGTAACAGCCAAACTGGCCTCTGGTGAGCGCCGGACCATATACAAAGACGGGATTTTCACCTTGTAGCCAAAGGCTTGTTTGTCCAATGCATGAATTGTCACTGGTCCAGAGCCTGCTGGACATTGTCCGCCAGGAGTTAAGAGCCCATGAGCTGTCCAGACTTAAGGCGGTCAAAGTTACGTGCGGGCGCTTAAGCGGTGCGGTGCCTGACGCCTTGCACATGGCCTTTACAGCCTTGACCCGGGATACTGATCTGGATGGGGCTCGCCTGGAACTGGAGATGATATCTGTAAAACTTCAGTGCGGGCAGTGCGGAAAAAATTTTTCTTCGCCGGACAAGGGATCACTGGCCGCCTTTGCCCCTTGTCCATCCTGTGGGCAGGAGATCGGGCACCGGGTGGTGTCCGGTCAGGAGCTAAATATTGAGTACATTGAGGCAGAATAATTCCCAAATGGTGGATGAAATAAAAGGAGAGCTATGAAGATCCCGGTGGTCCGCAAGGTCTTGGAAGTCAACGAAACCATGGCCGGACAAAACAAAGAGCTGTTTGACCAGCACCGCGTTTTGGTCCTCAACCTGATGAGCTCCCCCGGGGCCGGGAAAACGGCCCTTTTGGAACGAACGTTAAGCGACCTCGGGCCCGAGATGAATATGGCGGTGATCGAGGGTGATGTGCAAACCACAAATGACGCGCAGCGAATTGCGGCCACAGGAGCTCCGGTAGTTCAGATCAACACAGACCAGGCCTGCCATTTGGACAGCTCCATGGTCCAAGAGGCCCTCGGGCAGCTGGATCTGGAGGGTCTGGATATCCTGTTTGTTGAAAACGTGGGCAACCTGGTCTGTCCGGCCGCCTTTGATCTGGGCGAGGACTTGAAGATCACCCTGCTCAGCGTCCCGGAAGGCGATGACAAACCGCTCAAGTATCCAAGCATGTTTGTCCGTTCTCAGCTCATGATCTTAAACAAGCTGGACCTTCTGCCCTATCTGGAGTTCAGCCTGGAACAGGCCACCCAGGGAGCACAAACAGTAAATCCGGACCTGGAGGTCATTTCTGTCTCGGCCCGCACAGGAGAGAATCTGAAGGCCTGGTATGAATGGCTGCGCAGGCGTCTGAAAGCCAAGCGAGAATCGTAAAAAAGGCCGGGCGGTCCGCCCGGCCATTTTACGACTCAGACTCTATGCTCTACAAGACCTGCCAGACGTGATCCAGACTTAAACCTTTATCTACGGCCTGATCCAAAGCCGAGCCATCGCCCAGGACCACAACATGACCCTTTGCGGACAGCTCTTTCAGCCATTGGCCAAAGGCTTGAAAATCCTGGGCTGTGGTGGACAAAATGGCTTCCCGCCTTTTTTGTCGATTCTCATCTGTTTCACCGCTTAAATACCAGAGCATGGACGTAAAGCCCTTGGCATCCGGGAGACGATAGGCGTCCATATCGCCGATGGTCCCAATGACCGCCTTCTCCACTTCCTCCCTGGACAAGATCGACGTGGTCAGAAAATCAGCGGTCTGGTCATACACATTCAATGTCTTGATAATGTTCGGATCCCGGTACGAGAGAAAAGACATGACCCCGGAGACCCGGTCCAGAAGACTAAAGGCCCCATAGGCACCTCCCTGGACCCTGATCTTGTCCCACAGCCAGCTCATGCGCAAATATCTGGCCACCACCAGGCTGGAGGGGTGAAATGTATAGCCCAGGCTGAAAAGGTCCACAGC
>JBKHIL010000398.1:0-2500 GCA_046538645.1 Desulfovermiculus sp. | reverse complement strand
TTAACTATTTCCGGGAGACCGAATACATGAAGATTCATGAATATCAAGCCAAAGAGCTTTTTGGTAGGCATCAAATACCTGTTCCCGCAGGTCATTTGGCCACCAGCGTGGATGAGGCCATACAGGCCGCTGACAGCCTGGCCGCCTACCCGGTGGTGATCAAGGCCCAGATCCATGCCGGGGGCAGGGGAAAAGGAGGTGGTGTTCAGCTGGCCCGTTCCCGGGATGAGGTCCAAAATGCTGCTTCCACTATTTTGGGCATGAATCTGGTGACCCATCAGACCGGACCCCAGGGACAGCCGGTGAAGAAAGTGCTCGTGGAGCAGGGGCTGGATATTGCCCGGGAGCTGTACATAAGCATTATTCCTGACCGGAGTTCAGCTCAGGTGGTGATCATGGCCAGTATGGCCGGCGGAGTGGATATTGAAGAGGTAGCCGAAAAGACCCCGGAAAAGATCATCAAGGTCGGGGTTGATCCAATGCTGGGCATTCAGCCTTATCACTGCAGGCAGGTGGCCTTTGGCCTGGATCTGCCTCCAGAAGCCAGAAAGGAATGCATGTCCCTGGTCGGCAATCTGTATCAGGTTCTGACCCGATATGATTGTTCTCTGGTGGAGATTAATCCCCTGGTCCTGACCTCTGACCACAGGCTCCTGGCTTTGGATGCCAAGATGAATTTTGATGACAATGCCTTGTTCCGGCACAAGGATATCCTGGAGTACCGGGACGTGGATGAGGAAGATCCCCTGGAGGTTGAGGCCTCCAAATTTGGTCTGAACTATATTAAAATGGACGGCAATGTGGGCAATATGGTCAATGGAGCAGGTTTGGCCATGGCGACCATGGATATTATCAAAAAGGCCGGGGCCGAGCCGGCCAATTTTCTGGATGTGGGAGGAGGAGCCAGCGCGGAGATGGTGGAGAACGGCTTTCGGATCATCCTGGGAGACGCGAACGTGAAAGGGATCTTCATCAATATCTTCGGAGGCATCCTGCGCTGTGACGTCCTGGCTCAGGGCGTTGTTCAGGCGGCTTCCAAGGTGGGCTTAAACGTTCCGGTGGTGGTGCGCATGGAAGGAACCAATGTGGAGCAGGGCCGTCAGATCCTGTCCGAATCTGGTTTGGACTTACGTACAGCCAAGGACCTGGCGGATGCTGCCCAGCAGGTAGCCGCCCTGGTCAATGAATAAAGTGTGCGAGGTATCCTCTACTTTATTTCGCACATCGTATGCGTCACCTCACTGGTGTGGATCGCGCTGCGCCAGCGTTCAGGAGTTTATTTCCCGGGCTGCGGAATGCAGGGGACAAAAAAGGAAAAAACTTTTTGTCCTCATAAGGAATACCCTCTGCCCGCAGCAAACGTTTCCAAGTGACTCCAACCTTGTAAGGACGGGATATGAGTATATTTGTAAATAAGGACACCAAGGTCATTGTCCAAGGAATAACCGGCCGGGAAGGGCAGTTCCATACCCGGCAGTGCGTGAGCTATGGGACCAATGTGGTGGCTGGATCAACACCCGGCAAAGGCGGACAGGAAATGGACGGGATCCCGGTCTTTGATACCGTGCGCCAGGGAGTGGAAGCGACCGGGGCCAATTGCAGCCTGATCTTTGTGCCTCCGGCCTTTGCTGCCGATGCCATTTTAGAAGCTGTGGATGCCGGGGTGGACGTGGTTGTGGCTATCACTGAAGGCATTCCGGTTTTGGATATGATGCGGGTCAAAAACTATATGCATGGGAGGCCTGTTCGCCTTATCGGACCCAATTGTCCGGGAATCACCACTCCGGGCGAATCCAAGGTGGGGATCATGCCCGGAAATATCCATATCCCCGGCGGGCCGATCGGGGTGGTCTCCCGCTCCGGGACCCTGACCTATGAAGTGGTGGATCAACTGACCAAGCAGGGAATAGGCCAGACGACCTGTCTGGGTATTGGCGGAGATCCAATCAATGGAACCAATTTTATAGACTGCCTGCAGGCCTTTGAGCAGGATCCGGAGACCAAAGGCATTGTTATGGTTGGTGAGATAGGCGGTGATGCTGAAGAACGGGCCGCTGAGTACGTCCAAAGCCAGGTGACCAAGCCGGTGGTCGGGTTTATCGCCGGGCTGACTGCGCCTCCGGGCCGGCGCATGGGGCACGCCGGGGCGATTATCAGTGGTAAGAGCGGAACGGCCCAAGGCAAGATAGAAGCTCTGCGGGCCGGTGGAATCCATGTCTGTGAGGACCTGGGCAGCTTTGGTCAGTTCTGTAAAGAAGTTTTTTGTTGATAATTTTTAAAAAAGGGATTGACCTGGATGCATGAAGCTGTTAAAGGTCGATTATCCTAGCTATAAGGAAGCTAAAAAATATCCATGAAAAGTGACCAACATACAATGAGCCAGTTATGAGTAAAAAAGTTCAATATCTTACCCGGACTCGAAAGGATATCTATAAGGATGCTCCTGTCTCTGGTTTCGGCCAGCGCAGTCCGGATTTTTCTACACAGGGCCGGAAGATAG
>JBKHIL010000397.1:0-2503 GCA_046538645.1 Desulfovermiculus sp. | reverse complement strand
ATGCCCGGGAATTTTGGGGGCTTTGGTGATCAGTGCTGTTTGACTTCCCAGTCCTGGACCGTCTCTGTCTCTACCACCTCTTCCACTCCGGTGAACATGGCCTTGATATGGGCCATGACCGTGTGTCCGGTGGTAGTCATATAGGTGTGGACGATGAGAAAGGCCAGGAAGGCGAACCCTCCGGCGGTATGCAGGTAGGCGACTGTGGACAGCTGCCAGTCCAGACCCAGCTGGGGCCATTGGTTGTAGTAATAGTACAAAAAGCCGGTAATGATCTGAAATGGGACTAAAAAGGTGACAATGCCCAGGTAGGTCAAGCGCTGCAAGGGGTTGTGCTTGGCCCCTTTGGTCTTGGGGACCGGGTGTGGTTTGCCCTGGAAAATCCCCACGGCGTAATACCACATGACCTGAAAAAGCTTTTTAAAGGTTGGGATATACTGTTTCCATTCCGAAGTGGTCAGCATCCAGAAGACGATAAAGATATACAGGACCAGCCAGGTCCAGGCGCAGAAGTTGTGGACTGTGAAGGCAGTCTCAAATCCGAGCAGGGTATATGTCGAATGGATCTCAAAGCCGGTGATGATCAAAATGATGATCAGCAAGGCCTGGGCCCAGTGCCAGAAGCGTTCAAAGCGGGTATACAGATATATTTTTTGACCGCTGTGCATGAGAAAGCCTCCTGTGCAAATGCTCATGGGAGCTGTTTGAGGTGCCTCTTATTTACGAAGCCTGGCGCTGATTATGCGCATCAGGGCATGGATCATCACACCCAGGAGAGAGCCGATGACTGCCAGCCACCCAACCACATCCAGGGCCAAGCTTTTGTCCCGCCCGGGCATGTAAAAGCCGCTGAGCGCGTTTAGCCGTCCGTTGGGCTGGTGACAGGATATACAGGTCAGGGAATCTTCCTTTGGGGCCACCATGTGGGTAATGGGGAAATAATACCTGGTTTCAACAAAGTCATATTCACCGCTGAATTCCAGATCCATGTACTCCATACCCGCCTGAATGGCCTCTGGCCATTCAAAGGTCTTCCAGTAAGCATCAGACTCTTTCGAGCCGAACAAATGGACATTGACCAGGTTTTTCCCTTTGGTATCAAAGGGCTGTATCCCTCGATGCACCTTAAAAGGATATATGAAAGAATGATCATCATTACGGCTGCCCAGGGGATGATTGACCTCAAGGGGGGTATTATCGGGATCAAATTGGTCTGTGATCAGGAGATATTCCATCTGTCCGTTGAACCAGGCATAATCCGGCGTCACCTCTTTACCCCATTTGAAACTTCCCTTTTTGCTGTCATAGGTGGTCTTGCCATAGGGACCCTTTTTCTCTGTATATGGCTTGCCATCTTCATCCAGCTCTCCGGCTGTAGACCAATCCCAGGACATCTTGGTCGGTTTTTCCCGGGCAAAGGAAGGTATATGGCAGGTCTGGCAGGCCACGCTGTCAGTATGGTCGTTGGCCTTATGGCCTTTGGCATGCGGTTCCATAGTGTGACAGGAAACACAGGAGATGCGATGGACTTGATCGTCTTCGATCAGACTTTTATGTTCTTGAACAGCCGGAATCTTATAGCACCGGCCGGCGATCTGGTGGGCTTTGGTGGTATGGCAGCGGACGCAGGTAAAATCTCCGCCGTCAGGAGACATGTGTACATCCAGGTCCCGGCTGGGTTCATACAGCGATGAATCCAGATCGCCATGTTTGACCCCGTCGCCCCCGCCGCCGTAAAAATGACAGGCTCCGCAGTTGGAACGATCCGGGCGGCCGACGGACTGGGCAACCTCGTTCCAGTCCGGCGGCTCATACAATTTGCCGCCAAACTCTGTAGGTTCATCAACCGGATGACCTGCACCGGTCGGTAGTTTTTGGTATGTTCCGGTCTGCTCATGACAGACCAGGCAGTCCACGTTTCGTTCCGAGGAAAAATCAAAGGATTTGTCCTCCCATCCGTATCCGGCATGACATGATGTGCAACGAGCCTCGTTGCTTTGGATGGACATTCAGAAGTTGTTCATGGTCAGACCGCGTTTGCCCATGACCTTGTTCGGATCAGCCGGACAGATCCAGGACCAGTGAATGGTCTCGTGGACTTGCTTTGCAGCGTCATTGTGACAGGAGAGGCAGGCCTCGGTCACTTCCGGGCCGGAGGTAAAATCCTGATCCAGGATCTTAAACGCAGAATGATCGGCAGTGATCCAGTGTTCTGGCATCTGGGCCAGCTTTCTGGCTTCGGCGGCGCCGTAGTCCGCATCAGTCTGAGTTTCTTCCGGAGCGCTCATGGCCGGTAGTGCGATGCAGAGGGAGAGTATCAGGGGGATGATGCAACACGCCCTGAAGATGTATGCAGGCTTTACTGTCCCCATGGCCGATTCATCAGAGTTCATGCTGCCTCCTTGCGCTTACGACTTAACTCACGGTTTCCGTTGAGCATATTTTCATGCATTTCTGTAGCATCAAAAGATATAGCCCGTCCAGACCTTGCTTATGACTGCCC
>JBKHIL010000396.1:0-2505 GCA_046538645.1 Desulfovermiculus sp. | reverse complement strand
GCTCCCCTGGCCTGGCCCAGCTTCAGGGCCGAGGAGGTATTTCTGGACACAAACACATCTTCAACTGCCGCCTCATCCGGAGCAAACTCCTGAATCAGGCTGCTCAGCCGGGCGTATATCTCTCCCAATCGATCACTTAAGGGCAAGTCCGCCTGGGGGCGGACCGTCCCGGTCCGAATCAATCGCAGGCAGCCGGACTCCTCGCTGATCAGACCGTAGCCGGTACATCGACTGCCGGGATCCAGGCCCAAAACGACAATACGTTCGCCGCCCACTTCTTAGGCCTCCATCTTGGCATACAGCTCATCCGGAATTTCAAAATTGGCATGCACTTTTTGCACATCGTCGTGCTCATCCAGCTGCTCGTAGAGTTTAAGGGCCTTTTCCGCTGTCTCCACATCCAGCTCGACATAGGTCTGGGGGATCTTGGCCACTTCCGCATTCTGAATTTCTATGCCGGCCTGTTCAAAGGCCTGCTTCACCGCCAGGTAATCTTCAGGCGCGGTACGCACTTCCCAGGCATCGCCGTCGTCAATCACATCTTCCACTCCGGCCTCCAGGCCAACTTCCAGGAGCTGATCCTCATCATATTCATTTTTATCAAAGGTAAGAACCCCATATGTCTGGAACATCCAACCCACACAGCCGGATTCGCCCAGGTTTCCACCTGCCTTGCTGAACAGCTTGCGAATTTCAGCCACAGTCCGATTCTTGTTGTCCGTTACTCCTTCCACCAGGATGGCCACACCACCCGGTCCATACCCTTCGTAAACCACTTCTTCGATACTTCCAGAGGTGATCTCCCCGGTCCCTTTTTTTATCGCGGTATCGATCTTGTCCTTGGGCATGTTGATGTTCTTGGCCGCATCAATGGCCATACGCAACCGAGAGTTCATCACCGGGTCGCTTCCACCCAGCTTGGCCGCCAGCATCAGCTCCTTGGTGGCCTTGGTAAACATCTGGCCCCGCTTGGCATCCTGGCGTCCTTTTCTGTGCTTGATATTCGCCCATTTACTGTGTCCGGCCATACATCATATCCTCCTCATATTCATATTCTGTCATTGAGTGACATTTGGTGCGCATTATCTCAAATTGTCAGCAGGTTGAGCTATCCCGGCATGACTCGCCCTACGCCCGCGAGCGGGATTTCATTTCCCGTGCTGCTGAGTGCAGCCTGCAAAAGGAAGGTGCTTTTTGACTTTGTTGGCAACTTAAACACTTATGTCTCATATACGCGGCTCATTTCCGTCCCAAGCCCAAAACAAACACTTCTGTACTCTCCGGTCGGGAACTCTTGGGCT
Organism: Desulfovermiculus sp.; assembly: GCA_046538645.1. Taxonomy (GTDB): domain Bacteria; phylum Desulfobacterota; class Desulfovibrionia; order Desulfovibrionales; family Desulfothermaceae; genus Desulfovermiculus. The sequence continues at coordinate 1,204 of JBKHIL010000396.1, read as the reverse complement.
TGCAGGTTCTGACCTTGCCGAACAGCTCCCGCATCTGGCTGAGAAAATCCGGAACATCCGGTCCTTGAAAGACCTTGATGGCCGTCGCTCCACCAGGGACCAGCACCTCCCTGGCCAAAGCCAGGGCGGCCAGAGCCAACTCCACTGACCGGGTTTGATCCCGGAGCTTGATGCCCGTTGTCTTGGGAGCCATGTCGCTTAAAATCAAATCAAAGGGTGATCTGCAATCGATTTCGGTCCGCAGATCCTCGGCAGGATCCAGGGCATCTCCCCGGACAAACTGGACCTGGGGAGGAAAAGACACATCTGAATCGTTGATGTCGATGGCCAAGACTTTTCCTTTCGGTCCAGCCTTCCTGGCTGCATAGATAGCCCAGGATCCGGGGGTGGCTCCCAGGTCCAGAATATTCTGCCCGGTCCGCAAGAGTTTGAAACGTTTGTCTATCTCCTGGAGCTTGTATACAGACCGGGCCGGGAACTTTTCCTGCTTGGCTTTCTTAAAATAGTGATCCTGATACTTCTTCATCTATAAAGACCTTGGGCATACATCTGTTTGATGCCCTCCTGTGTACATGAAATACCCCTGAAAGCCAAGCTGTCTCAGCCTCCAGGGGAATCTGCAAAAACTCAATTGTTGCCTTGCGCCTGAGAACAAAATTATCGGGCCGTCACTCCCCAATGATCTTGACCAGGACTCTCTTTTTCCGCCCTCCGTCAAATTCACCGTAGAATATCTGCTCCCAGGGACCGAAATCCAGCTTGCCTTTGGTCACAGCCACCACAACTTCCCGGCCCATGACCTGGCGTTTCATGTGCGCATCTGCATTGTCTTCGCCCACATTGTGCCGGTATTGGGATACAGGTTCATGGGGAGCCAGCCCTTCCAGCCACTTATCATAATCCTGGTGCAATCCAGATTCATCGTCATTAATAAATACCGAAGCAGTAATATGCATGGCATTGACCAGAATCAGGCCCTCCTGGATTTCGCTTTCCTCCAGACACTTTTTGACTTCAGGAGTTATATTGATGAATTCACGACGTCCCTTGACATGAAACCACAGTTCCTGGCGGTAGTGTTTCATAACCCCTCCTGAAAAAGTATCGGCTTTTGAAATAACAAGCCGATACTTTTTCATACCTCCTTAAACAAGTTCCAATACCGATCGCATAAAGGCCGGCAAATCATCGGGAGTCCGGCTGG
>JBKHIL010000075.1:0-7383 GCA_046538645.1 Desulfovermiculus sp. | reverse complement strand
AATTGCTGTTATCCAGATACAGAGCAAATCAAATGAAATTGTTGAAAATGGAAAGCAGAATCAAAAAGCCCTGAGCCTCACCTTGACTTTCCTTGTTATCTATATAATAAAATGAAGAAGATCAAAAAGATACATATGCTCACCTCAGATCTGGAAACACCAAGGAGTTTTTATGAACAAGAGCCAGCTCATCAAGACCCTGTCGGACCGGCAAGGGATCTCCCTGGACGAAGCTTCGGTCATAGTGAACACCTTTTTCGATAGCATCAAAGATTCGTTAAAACGTGGAGACCGGGTGGAAATACGAGGCTTTGGCAGCTTTAAGATCAAAGAGTACGAAGGATACCAGGGACGCAACCCCAGTACAGGGGAAATGGTCCAGGTCAAACCCAAACGTCTCCCATTCTTTCGGGTGGGCAAAGATCTTAAAGAATATCTCAATCAATGAAGTAAACCCAGAAGAGCTCATCACCTCCGGGTCAAGGGACTCCCAATGATCACCTTCCCATCAGAAGTCTCCTTTTATAAAATGCAGGGCAGCGGGAACGACTTTGTGTTCATAGACAACAATTCCCTGCAGCTATCCGTATCCCAGATGCCGGTCTGGGCTCGCCGGATCTGCCGCCGGGCCTTTGGCGTGGGAGCCGACGGCCTCATCTTTCTGGAGCATGCTTTAAAACAAGAGAACATCGACTACCGATGGCATTTCTACAATGCCGATGGTTCCAGGGCGGAAATGTGCGGAAACGGATCCCGTTGTGCTGCGTGGCTGGCCCATCGGCTTGGCCTGGCCCCGGCTGAACATGTTTTGGGAACGGATGCAGGACCGGTACGGGCTGCTGTAGATGAGCACAACCGGGAAGTGCAGGTTCAACTGACCGCTTTGCACAGCTTTCAGCCCGATATCGAGCTCTTTCTGGACTCTGGGCAAGCCGTGACCGTGCATATGGTCAACACAGGCGTACCCCATGTCGTCTTTTTCTCGGACCGGGCAGATGAGGTGAACATCCGGGAGCTGGGTCCGGCTTTGCGCTATCACCAGCGCTTTGCACCAGCAGGGGCAAATGTCAATATTGTCCAGACTCAGGACGCGGATAACTTGTATGTGCGGACCTACGAGAGAGGGGTAGAGGACGAAACCCATGCCTGCGGTACCGGAGCCGCAGCCGCGGCATTTGTGGCCCACACTCTTGGTAAGTGCAAAAATCCGGTCCAAATCAGAACTTCCGGCGGAGAGGAGCTGGGTATCTTTATCTCCGGAGACGATGTATACCTGCAGGGCAAAGCCGTGCTCGTGTATACTGGTCAACTGGATCTGTCGGCCGTGGGCCTCACAGCACAAAATTCGTATGAAACGAGGAGTTAACTCATGGTCCTATGAAACCAGACCATCGTATTTTTCATCACTGATCAATCCGGCAAATTTACTGTTTTTTGCCCGCTTCGGGACCAAGAAATATTTCAGATTTGCCGGAGGCAAATCTGAACACAGAGAGCATAGCAGGAGGACTGCATGGAATTACAGGGAGCCTTGACCGCTCTGGTCACCCCATTTCATAACGATCACATAGACGAAGAAAAATTCCGGGCCCATATTGAAGATCAGATTTCCCGGGGAATCAATGGCTTAGTCCCTTGTGGCACCACAGGCGAATCAGCCACCATGAGCCATGAAGAACACAAACAGGCCATCAAGATTTGCGTGGATCAGGCCAAGGGACGGGTTCCGGTCGTGGCCGGGGCCGGATCAAACAATACCCGGGAAGCCATTGAGCTGACCACGTTTGCCAAGCAGGCCGGTGCAGATGGGACCCTGCATATCACTCCCTATTACAATAAGCCCACCCAGGCCGGAGTTGTGGCCCATTTTCAGGCCATTGCCAGGGAAGTGCCCATGCCTATGGTGGTATACAATGTGCCGGGACGAACCGGACTCAATGTCTTGCCCCAGACCATAGCTCAATTAAAAGAACGCGTTCCGGAAGTGGTTGGGGTCAAGGAGGCCAGCGGCAATATAAATCAGATATCCGAGGTCATTGAGCTGTGCGGACCGGATTTCGCAGTCCTGGCAGGTGACGACTTCGTGGTCTTGCCCCTGCTGGCCCTGGGCGGAAAAGGGGTCATTTCTGTATTGAGCAATCTCCTCCCGGACAAGATGGCTTCTCTTTGTACCGCGTATTTCCAAAACAAGGTGGAAGAAGCCAGAAGGCTGCACTTTGAGCTCGCTCCTCTGACCAGATCCATGTTCCTGGAGACCAATCCTATACCCGTCAAGACATCTCTAGCCCTTATGGGCCGAATGGAGCTCAGCCTGCGCCTGCCTCTGGTACCTATGGGGCCGGATAATGAAGCCAGGCTAAAGGACGATCTCTCCAGGGCCGGTCTTCTATAGGGGTGAGAGTCCAGAATGACCATTCAACCTGGTCGTCAGCGGCCAGGCTGAATGGTCAAGAGGATGACTCACGGGGGCCCTCTTTCATCTGCAAAACAACCTTATCTTCCCCGTCCTGCTCAAGTACCAGCACATCGACTTGTTCCTCAAGGGCGGTATTGACCTTCTTGCCGGTATAGTCGGCGTGAATAGGGAGTTCCCGATGGCCACGGTCAATGAGGACCATCAACTCCACCCGCTGGGGACGGCCGAAATCCAGGATAGCCTCCAGGGCTGCCCGGATGGTCCGGCCGGTAAAGAGAACATCGTCAATCAGGATGACCTCTTTATCTTCCAGGGGAAAATAGATTTCCGTGCTGTTGATCGCTGGCTGACTGCGCAAGGTGGTCCAATCATCCCGGTAAAGATTGATATCCAGCTTTCCCAAAGGGATGTCCGTGCTTAAACGCTGGTCCAGTAAGGACTTGAGCCTGGCCGCCAGATATACGCCGCGGCGCTGGATGCCGATCAGGGCCAGGTTGCTGGATTGGATATGGCGCTCAATGATCTCTGAAGCCATACGTTCAAGACTGAATCCGATTTGGGATCGATCCATAATTTCAATAGGCGTACGCATCTCTTTATGACCTCACAGGAATCACAAACTGAGTTTGGGCCCAGGCTGTGCAGGCCCGGACCATTCAAGAATCTGAACGATATGATACGTTTGTGCCCCAGGTCAAGCTCAGCCCATGCAGGCAGGTTATTTGACAAGATCCCGGATAAGAATTATTCTTAAACAACACCAAATGAGGAGGATTATATGCTGGACCTTACACATGGGGCAAAAGAGCTTTTAGATCAGCACTTTGCTCAAAAAACAGAGATCCCGTCCATCCGGGTCTATATGGCTCCCGGGTGAGGGGGTCCATCCTTGGGACTTGCTCTGGACGAGCAAAAAGACACTGATGATGTATTCGAAGTCAAAGGATATACCTTTGTCGTTGACAAAAGCCTGTTGCAGACTGCATCACCCATAGTTGTCGATGGATCTCCATACGGCTTTCGAGTCAACTCCAATCTCACAGCAGACGGCGGTGGTTGCTCTTCCTGCACCAGTTGCGGATAAATCATCTCTCAGAGCTAAAAAAGCCGGATCACCCTCGGTCCGGCTTTTTTTATGCCCATGCCTTGGCCCATGTCCTGGCCCATGTCCTAGTATGAAACGAGAAGTCAGCTTTATAGAAAGATCACGGAAAACCAAATGACTGAAAAAATTATCTCCAGCCCCAAGTGGGTTCCGGACGCAGATTCGTTCATGCAGGAACACCACCTGCAGGCATCGGACCGGGACCTGGTGGATAAGCTCCTGGAAGAAGCCGCATCCTGTGCCGGGCCGCAGGGCGGCTATCTGGCCCTGTGCCCTGAAAGCTGCACCGATGAGAGTGTCTGCTTAAGCGGCGTACGACTGCACAGCACACTTTTGGCCAGGCACTTGAGCTCCCAGGACAGAGTTTTTCCCTTTGTGGCCACCTGCGGCCCGGAACTCGCCGCCTGGGTGGACTCCAAGGAAGACCTGCTGGAAAATTACCTGGCTCACGCTCTCTCTGAGCAGGCTACGCATCTCGTGGCCGAAGCCCTGCGCGAAGACATTGAAGATGATTATGGGCTTCAAAGCCTGTCCCGAATGCAGCCCGGCTCCCTTCCGGACTGGCCTTTGGAGCAACAGGAGCCATTGTTTCGCATCCTGGAACAGGTCTCTGAAAAGCTCGAGGTCCGCCTGACCTCCACGTGTCTCATGCTCCCCACGACATCCCTGTCAGGAATCTTTTTCCAAGACCCGGAAGGGTTCATCAGCTGCCAATTCTGTACCCGCAAATGTCCAAGACGCAAGGCGGCCTTTGATCCCCATCGCTGGTCAGAACTGCAAGGGGCATGATCGAAATCAGGGTTGAGCGAGAATGAAACACATCTAAAAAAATCAGTTGAGAATGCTCTCATGACATTCCCTGAATGCTTACCCTTTCTCCTCTCTTGGCATCTTCCATCCTAAAGCCTCGGCTACCACCTCGATGGTATGTTTAACTTCTCCCTGCAGGCCGGCCCTGCTGATCCCGTCCTGAAGCTGGATCATGCAGGCCGGACATCCAGTGGCGATTTGGGCTGCCCCGCTGGCCTGGATTGCCTCCGTCTTGTGTCCCAGGATGGCTCTGGACATATCCTTATGGCTCAGTCCATAGGTCCCTCCTGATCCGCAGCAACGGTCAGCTTCCGGCAGGGGCACGATGTGTTCCGGGCAGGCCAGATGTAAAAGGCGGCGGGGCTCCTGTTCGATTCCCTGCCCCCGCTTGAGATGGCAGGGATCGTGATATGTCGTTGGCATGGTGCAAGGGGTAGTTATTTTTTCGCCTATCTCCTCCAGGCCGACCTTGTGGACCAGGTATTCGGAGATGTCATAGGTCCTGGCCGCCAGATCTGATGCCAGCCTTGCTTCCTGGCCGGTGGAAAAGAGTTCCGGATACACGTGCTTAAACATGTATCCGCCCGATGAACAGATCACAATGACCGGAGCCTGGTCAAACCTGCCAGACAGGGCAAAGAGATTTTTCCTGGCCAGTTCATGCACTGTTTCCTGATCCCCGTGGCATTCGGCCGGCGCCCCGCAGCACATCTGATCGGCAGCTATGTATACACTCCGGCCCAGACGGTTCAGGACCCATAACGCGGCCTCGGCAATCAGGGGAAATATATAATTTGCACTGCACCCGGTAAAAAAGACGACTGGATTTGTATCCTCCCCGGCTGGAATATATTCTTCATGCCGGGATCGAAAAGATTTCGGTGCCAGGCGGGGAACGACCTGCTCCTTGTCCACCCCGGGTACGGGAAAACGTCTGCGAAGCCCGCTTGATTTGGGGAGACGATGAAAGAGCACGGTCTGAGCTAAAGATCCGCCCTGGAAGAGGAGGTTCTGGGTCCAGCGCCCGGCCCGTAGGGCCTTAAAAGCCATCCGCTTGGGCCAGGGCAGCCCGCGTTCACGGACCAGGGAAGACCTGGCCGCGGTTATAATCCTGTCCACTCGCACATTGCTGCTGCAGACCTCCACGCAGGACAGACAGAGCAGGCAGTTGTGCAGCACGCTGTTAAACTCGTTTGTATAGGGAAGGCGGCCTTCGCTCACGGCCTGGGACAGGGCGATCTTGCCCCGGGCCACATATTTTTCCTGCTTGGTTTCCAGGTAAATGGGACAAACGCCCTGGCAGGCCCCACACTTGACGCATTTTTTCAGCTCATCACCGGCCTGTTCCAGAAACAGGGCCGAGTCTTTGTCCATCATGTCTGATCCTGTTGCTTGGGAAATATCTTACCGGGGTTGAGGATATTGTTCGGATCCCAGGCCTGTTTTACAGCCTGCATGGCAGCTATGGCCGCAGGTTCCAGATTTTTGAGCAGAAAGTCCCGCTTGCTTGTCCCGATGCCGTGCTCTCCGGAAATACGTCCTCCAAGCAAAACCGTCTTGTCAAATATCTCCTCCACAACCTTATGAGCAACATCCAGCTGTCCCTGCCTGGGCAGGACATTGAGATGGATATTCCCATCCCCGGCATGCCCGAAATTGACAATCTGGACATCGTATGTGCGGCCCACCGACTCGATAAATTCGATGATCTCCGGTATATTGGCCCTGGGGACTACAATATCCTCATTAATCTTGACCAGCGGCTTTAAATGGGCCAGAGAGGCGGAGACCGAACGGCGCATGCGCCACAGCTCATCCTGTTCCTGTGATGTGGCAGCAACCTGAATATCTATCGCCCTATTGGCTGCACATACCTCGCGGACCCTGAAGATGTTTTTTTCCACCTCATCATGGTCCCCGTCCACTTCAATGAGCATGAAAGCCCCGGCCTCAGAGGCCAGTCCGATTTGCAGATACTGATCCACGCACCAGATGGCATGGCGGTCCAAAAATTCCATGGTCGTGGGGATGATTTTGCGCCGGATAACTTCAGATACGGTTTTCCCGGCATCCAGGATGGAAGGAAAGGTTGCGGTCAGAGTCTGCTTGGCCTCTGGCAATGGGAGAAGCTTGAGTATGGCCTTGGTGATGACGCCCAGGGTCCCTTCAGAGCCGACCAAAAGCTGGGTCAGATTGTAGCCGACCACGTCCTTGACACACTTGGAGCCGGTGTGGATGATCTCTCCAGTGGGCAGCACCACCTCCAGGCCCAGTACATAGGCATTTGTGGTCCCGTACTTGACCGCCCGCATCCCGCCTGAGTTCTCGGCGATATTTCCGCCTATGGTCGAAAAGTTCATGCTGGCCGGATCCGGGGGATAGAAAAGGCCATGGGCCTCTACCGCCTTGTGCAATTGGGAAGTGACCACACCGGGCTCCACCACAGCCACCAGATTTTCGGTGTCGATCTCCAGAATCCGGTCAAACTGGGTCATGACCAAAACAATGCCCCCGGACTCGGGCAGGCTGCCCCCGGTCATACCGCTGCCCGCTCCCCGGGGAATGACGCACACCCTGTGCTCATTGGCCACCCTCATGATGGCTGATATTTGTTCCACTGTCCGGGGAAAGACCACGGCATCGGGCAGGAAGTTCCGGCCCGTGGCGTCGTAGGCGTAACACAGGAGGTCTTCGGCTGAGCACAGCACAGAATCCGGATCCAGATGCTCCTGTAGAGCGCGAATAATGGACATAAATTTGTACCTGTTTTTTATGCATGAAATCTTGCAGAATTAGAAAACCTGGTATTTATGTTGACATATCCTTGCATATGTGATTATTTATACAGACTATTCAAGAAGTTACCCGAAATTTCTATTTTCTTTCATGGCCGCTTTGGCCCAAAAATAATTTCAGATTTGCCGGAGGCAAATCTGAAAACATACCCCTGACGAACGTATATGTCCACATTAAGATTCCCCAGCCTTGCCTGGATCAAGCAGCGTTTTGATCCGGCCTGCATATCAGACGTTCGGGCCGAAGTGAATCGGCA
>JBKHIL010000395.1:0-2511 GCA_046538645.1 Desulfovermiculus sp. | reverse complement strand
TGTCCATAGGTTGCTCAACTCAAAATATAATGCATTAATTTTGGATGTGACCTTGCAAGCTCAAAAGCTTCAGCAGCAGCTGTTCCGGTTCCCGGATGCCAAGGAGGTAACACAAGAGACCGCTGTCATAAAAGTGCAGCTTTGGGGTTTTGACCACCTGTTTGCGAATATTTGAATGCCAGGCCGGAAGCCGGTGAACGATATAGCTTGTCTCCAGGACCGACAACCATGACCGCACGGTATTTGTGATACCCCTGCGTCAGCACCTAAGCCTGACAAGTTTACTTCTTGGGCAGTGCGCCCTGCACAGAGCTTTAAAAACCCGGAAAAATCCTGGAGATCGCTAACATTTATCACCTGCCGCACATCCCGCTGGATATAGGTCGAGGTATAGTCGGAAAGCCATTGATGGGCAGGTATATTCTGGTCAAATATTCTGGGATAAGAGCCTATCCAAAGCAAGGTGAAGACATCTGAAGGAGCATTGGAAAACTCGTGCAGCTCTTGAAGGCTAGGTGGCAATAGCGTCAGGAGGCCGCAACGCCCGGCCAGGGGATACGAGATGGACTGCGATAGTCCAAAATGCTGAGATCTGGTCAAGATAAATCGCCCTGGTGCAGGGTCAGCATCAACCTCCCCTTGCAGGTAGCTGAGAAGCTCCGGGACATTTTGGACCTCATCAAAGATTACATCTTGCGAATTCTCTGCCCAAAACCCCTTGGGATCACTTTGGGCAAAATCCCGAAAATCCTAGGCTTCCAGGGAGACATAGCGTTTCTTGGGGAAAGTCATTTGGCATAAGGTTGTCTTACCTGATTGCCGGGGACCGGTCACGACCACCACTGGGTAATAGGCAGACAACTCAGTAAGCTTGCTTTGGAGTGTGCGGGTTATCATGAAGGACACGATACCAAACTGTGCATAATTTGTAACCTGAGTTTACATATCATGCATCATTTGGTCAGGCATTTGGTGAGTTTGGCTGCCATTTTCTAACCCCTATCCACCACCACTCGGTTTCGCCCTTCTGACTTGGCCCGGTACAGGGCTTTGTCCGCCCTGTTGATCAATTCATCCGGAGAATCTTGGGGCTCAATCTCAGCTACGCCCGAACTGATGGTTATTTTGTGTCCATTATCCAATATATCCCCGGAGTGGAACTCCTGCCGCACCCGCTCGGCAAAGGTCAGGGCCTTCTCCAGGGCTGTGTGCGGCAAGCAGACAATGAATTCCTCTCCCCCGAACCTGGCGGCCAGATCTTCCTCCCGGCAATCATTGCGCAGGAGCTCTCCAAAGGCCGTGAGCACTCTGTCCCCGGCTGCATGGCCGTATGTGTCATTCACGGTCTTGAAAAAATCGATATCCATCATGACCACGGACAAGGGCAGATCCTTTCTTCGAGCCAGGGAAAAAATCTCCGTATATCGTTCTTGAAAGTACCTCCTGTTGGCCAGCCTGGTCAGGGGATCGGTCCGCACCAGCTCCGATATCCTGGAATTGGCCTCCTGCAATTCCTTGTTCTTCCTGCTCAACTCCCGGCCCAGGGTAGACAGCTCATTATTCAAAACAGACATGCTTTCCAGAACTTCGTTATCCGTGCTCCCCAAACGGTCTCCAATCAGGAAATAGCTCTCTTGAAAGGCAAACGTATAACAGCGGTATAATATATCAGTATAACAAATTTTAAGTATCTGAGGCAGAAATGTCTGCCCCTGCCTGGAAATGGTTAACAAGAATTCACTGTCTTCCATAGGACAAAGGAGCTCTCCGAGAAAACGGCCCACCGGCTTGTCAGGCACATACAAGCTCCGGGTCAGATTGGCATTGCAATCCTGGATGATATAGTTATCATCAGTGAGAACAACGACCGTGGTTCCGGTGTGCTCTAAAAAGGACCAGACCATGTCTGGGTGTGTGGCCAGGATCTCATTGATATTCATTGCACCAATTGCTCCTGCCATGCGCTGGCCAGCTGCACAGCCTGCCTGCAATCCTTTGCGTATCCGTCAGCTCCCAGCCTGGTGGCCAGATCAGGCAGATCACGAAACGCCGACCCCCCAACCATTATTTTGGGCCTCTTTTCCGCCGGCCAACTGGATATGCTGTCAATGATGCTTTGCATGGACTCCAGATTAAAGCTCATGGCCACTGACAAGGCCAGGATGTCCGGCTGATACGCAAAGACAAAGTCCAGCAGGTCTTCCTTTGGCATATTTGATCCCAGATACTCAACTTCCCATCCATCCAGCTCCAGGCTGTTGGCCACCATGGTGGCCCCAATCTCATGATATTCGTTGGTTGTGGTTGAGACCACGGCTCTTCCCCTTTTCTCCCGTTGAGGCCCAAAAAGCTCAATGTACTGCAAGGCCATGAGCCTGTTGACCAAAGCAGAGGCCAGATGCTCTTTGGCCACGCTGATCTCTCCCCTTTCCCACATCTCGCCGACAACATACATCGCTGGCTGCAGAACATACAGATAAAAATCAACGATATCGCGTACAGACCCTACTG
>JBKHIL010000394.1:0-2513 GCA_046538645.1 Desulfovermiculus sp. | reverse complement strand
GCCAATAGCGGGAGAGCGCGCCACAAAAGCCGGCCAGTCCGATGAGAAGGACAGTGTGCATTGTGCAGGGTCCTGTTTTGGTCAGTTTCACATTCGGTCAATCTGAGTGTCTGCGATCAGGGGGCTATTGTCCTGGCTCATGTGCAGAGACAGAAAGTATTGCCGTTGAGATGCGGCCATAGAGAATTGACGCCACACTGGCCTTTATCCATCAAGGTGACCTACCATGCCAGAAAAAGGAGAAAAAATGAAGAACGGAAGTTCCCTGGCCCAGAATATTTCCTTTATTGTTCTTGTTTTGACTGCCACACTGCTTTTTGCCTGGGTTATTCTCGGATTTATGCAGCCCATCTTCTGGGCTGCGCTCATGGCTCTGGTTTTTCATTCCGGATATGCTTTTTTACTGCGTCTTTTTAACAACCGGGCCCGCCTGGCCAGTCTGGTCACCCTGGTGGCCATTGTCCTGGGGGTGGTCATTCCCCTTGCTCTATTGGGGCTGTCTGTGATGCATGAATCCATGAGCCTGTATGAGCGTATTGACGCCGGGGATGTCAAACTCAGCAAAGGCATTGCCTACCTGGAACGAAGCCTGCCCGCCCTTACCGAGGGCCTGACCAGGCTGGGAGTGGACTGGGACAGAATCAAGGAAGGATTGTCCCAGGGGGCGGTTGAGGCCAGCCGGTTTGTGGCTACAAATCTGGTCAACATCGGACAGAATGCAATGCGTCTGGGAGTCATGCTGGCCATTACCTTCTATTTGCTGTATTTTTTTCTCAAAGACGGAGAGTGGCTGGTGAGGGGGATCATGCGGACCATCCCTTTAAACCCCGAACGGCAGCAAAGCCTGGTGGCCCGGTTCACTCAGGTATCCAAGGCCACCATCAAGGGCACATTTGTCGTAGCTGTAGTCCAGGGAGGGCTGGGCGGCCTTCTGTTCTGGATCCTGGGTATTCAGGCCGCCACTTTGTGGGGAGTGATCATGGCCATTCTTTCTTTGATCCCTATGCTTGGCTCAGGCCTGGTCTGGGGTCCGGCCGCGATTATACTTATATCTTTAGGCCATATATTCAAAGGGGTGGTGCTCATTGTCCTGGGCTCCACTCTGATCGGCCTGGCAGACAATGTGCTTCGGCCCATACTGGTGGGAAGGGAAACCAGACTGCCGGACTATGTGGTTCTGGTCACCACTCTGGGGGGCTTGAGTGTGTTCGGCATTTCCGGATTTGTCATCGGCCCGGTTCTGGCCGCTTTGTTTCTGACCGTGTGGCAGATGTTCGGAGAGGAATTTGGGAATATTTCAGATTTGCCGGAGCAAAGCTGAAATTTGATATACATCAAGGACGGCATGGACAGAACGAGGTAGAAGAAATCATGCCTTTGCACAGATACGGCATTTGATGATGTTGAACAATCCTGGAGGGAGACTATGAAGACACTTAATTTGTATCAGGAAGGCGGGTTTAATGATCTGGGCATGAAGAAGCTGCTGGTCCATGATTCGCCCTATTTCAAGATCCTGCACTTTAACTTTCAGCCTGGCCAGGAACTGCCTGTGCATTCCCATGAGATAGAGGGACAGCTGTCCATCCTGGTCCTGGAGGGGGAGGGCGAATTTTTAGGAGCTGACGGGGCGGCCATGCCGGCCAAGACCGGAGATGTCCTGGTGGCCGAGATCGCCGAACCGCATGGCATTCGGGCCTCGACGAAGATGCGGGTGCTGGTGACTATCGCCCCGCCGATCTGAAGAAAGAACACTCCCCTGGCCCCTCCCTCCTGCCCAAAGCGGCAGCAGGGAGGGGAAGTTAGAAAGAAGGGACAGCTGTTGAGGGCAATCGCGTCCTATCACTGAACCAAGTCCGATTTTTTTTATGCCAACCAATAATTGGTCGTCAGCCGGTTTCAGGAGCTGAACGGATCATCTTTGCGATTTCCCGGCCCAGCTCCCTGGCCTGTTCTTCCTTGTGCCCCAGCATGGGGGGCTTAACGGCCAGGGCAGGGCCGGCCATGACCAGACCGCAGTCCTGTTCCATGCTTTTATGGATCTGCCCTGGGACCTCTTCGTTCCATTCATAGGAACCAAAGGCGGCCCCGATTTTGCCCTGTACAGGCATTCTGGACAGCCGGCACAGGACCTCCTCCAGCTCAGGGAGCATATGTTCATTGTAGACTGAAGAACCCAGAGCGTAGGCATCATAGCCAGTCAGCTGTTCATTGCTGGTGATGGATGCGGCAGGGAGAGTGTCGACTTGACAGCCGGATTCCCGGATACCTGCTGCAATCAGGTTGCCGATTTCAGCAGTCTCCCCGGTCTTGGAAGCGTAGACTACCAAAGCTTGAGGCATATATATTCTCCTGCATGTGTACGTGTGCCTTCTGCCTGGGCCGATCGTACATGTTTCTCTTATCTCCGAGGGGCTGGCATCTTGAAGTTATGTCTTTTTTATACGAGCTTTGCCTCCGTGAACCCCTCGAGTTCACTCCTGGTCCTCCAGATGCCGCCGGAGCAAATCAAG
>JBKHIL010000074.1:0-7390 GCA_046538645.1 Desulfovermiculus sp. | reverse complement strand
TAAAAAAGAGAAACGAGAGGTCCTCTTCAACCCAGGTACCCAGAAAATTCAGCAAGTTTCTGGTGGCCGAGGAAGAAAACCTCCCTTGGTAGGAGTAAATCCACAGGGTGTCTGGCAGGGAAGAAGAGGGAGCCGTTATGAACTCAGCCGGGGTTGAAACATGTTTTGGCAAGTAAATCCGCCGCCTTGTTTTTTTGAGGCTAAGACAGGGAGAGCTTGGGAGCTCTTTACTGAACTATCTTATCAAACATGGCAAAGGCGCTTTGTACCACGGGACTGTCTTCCGGCAATTCAGCCGTGGGACGTCCAGCCATATCATATTCTGCCAGGGTCTGGTCCGCATACACTATTCCCAGCAAAGTCAATCCAGCCTGATCTATAATATCCAGGACTGCCTGGGATGGCTCCTGTTGCACATTATTTAAAATGAGATAAATATCTTTTACTCCAATATTCAAGGACAAGGCCAGCTCCTTGATCCGCTGCGCAGCCTGCAGACCACGCCTGGACGGATCGGAAACAACGAGCAGGGTATCGATGTTTTTGGTGGTCAACCGGCTGATGTGCTCCATCCCGGCCTCATTGTCCATAACAACACTTTCATAATTGGCAGTCAGCTTGCTCAAAAAATCGCTGAGCAGGGTATTGGCTGCGCAGTAACACCCCTGGCCTTCCGGCTGGCCCATGACCACAAGATCGAACTCATCAGCTTCCACAATGGCTTGTTCCAGCTGCATGGACATGAAGCGGTCCTTGGTCATCCCGCTTGGAACATCACCTTTTTTCATCCGTTCCCGTACGCCGCCCAGGGTCTCATGGACCTGTACCCCCAGGACCTCGTTTAAATTGTAGTTGGAGTCTGCGTCAACAGCCAGGATCGGGTCTTTGCCCCGCCTGATGAGATATCGGACCAGCATCCCGGCCAGAGTGGTCTTCCCTGTACCCCCTTTTCCTGAAAAGGCAATCGACAGTGACATATTCATAAATCCTTGTGTGGTTTTTTAGTTTTAGGGAAAATTGTTATCGGTTATCAGGTCAGCTTTGCCTCCGGCAAATCTGGCTTATTTTTGTCCCAAAGCGGGCAAAAAATACATAGGGTAAAGATTCGAAAAGGCCCTAGTTCTCTGATCTGAAGTTCTGCAGTACTTTTTCGCACATCTGATCCAAAAACTCTTGTTCAGGCAGATCCAAAACTGAAGCAGTATGCTGTTGCTGCTCCATAAGGGAGGAAAGAGCCGGAATCCTGGCCGCAACCGGAGGCAGGTTCATTTCATCAGGAGGAGAGTAGTCATCAGGGGCCCGGTTCAACACCAGGGCTTGCCTTTTCAGCCCCAAATCAGAAGCCAGGCGGCTTATCTCTGAGGCTGTATTCAAACTGCGGATACTGGGCTCGCTGACCACCACCAGGCCGTCCACACTGGAGATGGTTCCCCGGCCCAAATGCTCCACACCGGCCTCTAAATCAACTATCAACCACTGGGTACGGTGCATGATCAGATGCACGAGCATAGCCTTGAGCAAGGCATTGGCCGAACATCCGCATCCGCCCCCAGCCCCGGCTATGGTCCCCATAACCAGAAGATTTATTCCTCTGGCCCTGGTGCTCAGCTGAGAGACCAAATCGTCCACCTTGGGATTCATATTAATAAATCCTCCGGTTCCTACCCGGTCCTGAATAATCTCCTTTTGCTGAACCAGAGGGACCGGAATCTGGTCCGGCAAAAGCCCGAGAGCGGGCCCCAGGGACAGGGCGGTGTCCGCATCTACCAGCCAGACATCCTCGCCCTGTCTGGCCAGATAATCGCCCAGCCACACCGCCAGGGACGTCTTGCCCACTCCCCCCTTACCGGCCACTGCCAACTTCATGTTTCCTCCTAATATTCATAAATACCAGGCTATTATTTTCAAAAGCATTTGATTTGAATTACCCTAATAAAAAACAGGCCCAGTGGCAAGCTGTGCTGAAAAAATCAACGTCGAAAGAATCTACACTTTTTGATCTCATGTCTTGACGACTTCCTCGCTTCCAAGTATAGAATACATAAAATATTAAACCCCAATCCAGAAACAGTCTTCGACCAAACCATTGCACGCTTTGAACAGGACAACGGGACCATGAAAAGAAAAATGAGCTCTGCAGCCAACCGCAACGCACCTGGCATGGTGAGGAGGTGAAATCAGGGGTATGAAATCCAAACTTGAAGCCGGGGAATTCGTTCTCCTGGCAGAAATGGAGCCCCCTAAAGGGGTGGACGTGTCTGAAATGGTCACCAATGTCACCCGCATCAAGGGACTGGTGGACGGATGTGTCGTTCCGGAAATGAACAGTGCAGTCATGCGTATGAGCTCCCTCGGGGGTGCTGTTGTGCTCCAGGGCATAGGCATGCCCGCGATCATGCAAGTCAACTGCCGGGACAGGAACCGTTTGGCCCTCCAGGCCGACTTGTTGGCCGCTTATGCCTGTGGAGTCCGGGGAGTCATGACCGTCACCGGCGACGACCCTCGATTTGGAGATCACCCCCAAGCCAAACCTGTGAACGATATTAGCTTAATGGATCTTTTACAGGCTGTATCCAGACTCCAGCAGGGGCGGGATATGGCCGGTATAGAGCTCAAGGGGGCGCCCAGCTTCAAGGTGGGCTCGACAATCAACCCGGGGGTGAAAAAGGAAGTTCTGTCTCAGGAGGTTGAAGACTTTGAGGCCAAACTGGAGGCTGGAGTCACGTATTTTATTACCCCGGCCTTGTTTGAGCTGGAGTCCGTGGCCCCCTTTCTGGAAGCCGTTTCCCCCCATCGATTCAAACTTATCCCCTCTGTCCTGCTGCTCAAATCCCTGGGCATGGCCCGGTACATCGCCCGGAATATCGATCACATCCACATCCCGGATTCCATCCTGAGCAGAATTCAAAAGGCAGGGGACAAGGAACGGGAATGTGTAAAGATCGCCGCAGAAACAGTGACTACACTCAAGAACGCGGGCTTTGGAGGCGTGATCATCACCACCATGGGGTGGGAAAGAAAAATTCCTGAAATTATTGAAGCCATGCGAGGATGACACCCATGCTGCATAACGATTATTCCTCATCCAGACCCTCAGCCACACCTCAAACTGATCTCGTCGGAGCGGTCATGGTGGCCGGAGGTGGAATCGCCGGCATGCAGGCCGCCCTGGATCTGGCCAACTCAGGATACGCAGTCTATCTTCTGGAACGCAACTCAGCTATTGGGGGGATAATGTCCCAGCTGGACAAGACTTTCCCCACCAATGACTGCGCCATGTGAATTATCTCCCCCAAACTGGTCGAGGTCGGCCGGCACCTAAATATCGAGTTGATAACCAATGCCGAGGTCATGGGCGTTCAGGGCCAGCCAGGACGGTTTTCCGTTCGGGTGCACCAGCATCCGCGCTATGTGGACACTGCCAAGTGCACCAGCTGCGGAGAATGTGCCAAAGTCTGCCCAGTGGACCTGCCCAACAGCTATGATCTCGGACTGTCCGAACGCAAAGCAGCCTACAAGCTGTACGCCCAGGCCATACCCGGAGCATATGCCATTGAAAAAGGGGACAAGGCCCCCTGTCGTCTGGCCTGCCCGGCTGGACTCAATGTCCAGGGTTATGTGCAGATGGTCAAACAGGGCAAGTACAAGGAAGCCTTGCAGATCATTATGCAGGAGCTCCCCCTGCCCGGGATCCTGGGACGCATCTGTCCGGCCGGGTGCGAAGACGCCTGCCGGAGGGCGGAACTGGACGAGCCCCTGGCCATCCGCTCCTTGAAGCGGCTGGCAGCAGACCAATGCGATCCGCGCGATATAGAGATTCCCTGTGCCCCTTCCCGTCCGGAAAAGGTGGCCATCATCGGATCCGGCCCCGCGGGCCTGGCCTGCGCCTATCATCTGGCCAGACAGGGAATCTCCAGCACGATCTTTGAAGCCAGCCCGCAAGCCGGGGGCATGCTCCGTTTAGGTATACCCGCCCACCGCCTGCCCCGGGAGATCCTGGATGCCGAGATCGAGGTTATCACCAATCTGGGAGTAGAGATCCATACCAATACCGCCCTGGGCCGGGACCTGAGCATAGAAGATCTCTTTGCCCGGGGTTTTTCCTCTGTGTACCTGGCTATCGGTGCCCACAAAGGAATCAATCTGGGCATCCCGGGAGAAAAAGCCAAAGGGGTCCGGCAGGGGGTCGACTTTCTCCGCGAGGTCAACCTTGAAGGACAGGCTCCGGTGGGCCGGCATGTGGTCATTGTGGGCGGCGGCAATGTGGCCGTAGACGTTTCCCGGGCCGCCAAACGCCTGGGAGCGGAAAAGGTGACCATTCTCTACCGCCGTTCCTGCGACGAGATGCCCGCCCTCCCGGAAGAAGTGGAGGGAGCGCGCTGCGAGGGAATTGAATTCATCTATCTGGCTGCTCCCCAGGAGATCGTGGTCCAGGACGACCAGGTAGCCGGTCTGCGGTGTATTCAAATGGAACTCGGAGAACCTGATTCTTCCGGGCGGCGCCGGCCGGTGCCCATCCCGGACAGCGAGTTCGATCTGGACTGCGACCAGATCATCCCGGCCATCGGACAACAACCGGACCTGACGGCCCTGAACGAGATTGGGGAGCTCTCTTTTACCCGCTGGGGAACCATTGAGACCGATCCGGTCACCTTTGCCACCGGACGGGAGGGAGTCTTTGCCGGCGGCGACCTGCAGACCGGACCCTGGGTGGCCATTGGGGCCGTAGCCGCGGGCCGGGAAGCGGCCGAGTCCATTGTCCGGTACCTGGACGGCCGGGATATGGCCAAGGGACGGGAAGCCCTGCCGCAAAAAGAAGTCCCCAACTGGTGCAAACTGCCTGAGAATGAACTTCCCACTCCCAGGGTGGACATGCCGGAATTGGAAACCGAAGAACGGACCTGTACCTTCAAGGAGGTGGAGCTGGGCCTGGATGCTCAGGCCGGGCAGGCTGAGGCCGAGCGTTGCCTGAACTGCGGCTACTGCTGTGAATGTGAGCAATGTGTCCAGGCCTGTCTGGCCGAGGCCATCGATCACTCCCAACAGCCCGTAGATCTTGATCTGCATGTAGGCTCCATTGTCCTTTGTCCGGGCAACCAGGTCTTTGACCCGGCCAGGCTGGAGGAGTTCTATCACCACACAGCCCATCCCAATGTGCTCACCAGCCTGGAATTCGAGCGCATATTAAGCGCCTCCGGGCCGACCATGGGGCATCTGGTCCGGCCTTCGGACCACAAGGAACCAACCCGCATCGCCTGGCTGCAGTGCGTGGGGTCGCGGGATACCAACCGGTGCGGCAACGGCTACTGCTCCTCCATGTGCTGCATGTATGCCATTAAAGAAGCCATGGTGGCCAAGGAACATGCCTCCGAGGATCTGGACTGTGCTATCTTTAATATGGACATCCGCTCCTTTGGCAAGGACTTTGAAAAATACTACCTGCGGGCCAGTGAAAAGGATGGGGTGCGGTTCATCAAGGCCAGAGTGCACACTATCGATCCCCTGCCCGGAAGCGACGACCTTTCAGTACGCTATGTGACCGAAAACGGAGAGATCATGGACGAGACCTTCGACATGGTCATCCTCTCTGTGGGCTTTGAGGCCTCCCCTCAGAGTCTGACTCTGGCTGAAAGACTGGGTATCGAGCTCAACGCGTCAAGGTTTGTAGACTCCTCGCCTTTTGATCCGGTGAGTACTTCCGTGCCCGGGATCTATGCCTGCGGTATCTTTCAGGCCCCCAAGGATATCCCCAGCTCGGTGGCCGATGCCAGCGCCGCGGCCTGCGCTGCCGGTCGTATGCTGGCTCCTGTCCGCCATACCCTGACCAAGACTCTTGAGCTCCCGGCCGAGCTGGATATTATTGGCCAGGAACCTCGAATTGGGGTCTTTGTCTGTAACTGCGGAATCAACATCGGAGGGGTCGTGGACGTACCTCAGGTGGAGGAATATGCCAAAACCCTTCCAGGCGTGGCCTACACAACCCAGAATCTGTTCACCTGCTCTGAAGACGCGCAGCAGCAGATGAAAGAAGTCATTCTGGAGCACAACCTGAACCGCATCGTAGTCGCCTCCTGCACCCCTAAGACCCACGAGGGCATCTTTATGGAGACCCTGGAGGCCTGTGGTCTGAACAAATACCTGTTTGAAATGGCCAATATCCGCAACCAGGACTCCTGGGTGCATGCCAACGATCATGCCCTGGCCACGGACAAGGCCAAGCAGCTGGTGCACATGGCCGTGGCCAGAGCGGCCAGGCTCAGCCCCCTGCATGAAAGGCGCATTCCGGTAACTCCAAGGGCCCTGGTAGTAGGCGGCGGCGTGGCCGGAATGACTGCGGCCCTGAATCTGGGCGACCAGGGCTTTGAAACCTTTCTGGTGGAGAAAGAACCAGAGCTGGGCGGTCTGGCCCGGAGGCTGACCAAGACCATTGAAGGGGCCGACATCCAAGGACTGATCCAGGACCTGGCGGCCAAAGTACAGGGACACGAAAACATCCAGGTCTTGACCCAGTCATTGATTGTCAACAGCTCCGGCTTTAAAGGAAACTTTAATACCGAACTCATCGTGGGCCCGGCCATGTATGAGCGTAAACTGGAGCACGGGGTGACTATCCTGGCCACCGGCGGTACCGAGTATCAGCCTTCGGAATACTCCTATCCGGATCAAAGCAGGGTCATGACCCAGATCGAGCTGGCCGACCACCTGGAAAAACAAGGAGCCAGGGATTTGTCCTCGGTGGTCATGATCCAGTGTGTGGGCTCTAGAAACGAAAAAAACCCCAATTGCTCCCGCATCTGCTGTCAAAGCGCAATCAAAAACGCCCTGCATATCAAAGAAGACAACCCGGATGCCCGGGTGTTTGTCCTCTACCGGGATATCCGTACCTATGGACTGCTCGAGGAGTACTACACCAAGGCCCGGGAACTGGGAGTCATCTTTATTCACTTCACGCCGGAAGAGCCGCCCCAGGTCCTGCAGAGCGAAGACGGCCTGCAAGTTGAGATCAGCGATCCCATCTTGAACCGTCCCTTGCGTATCGATGCAGACATTGTGGGCTTAAGTGCTGGTCGGGTGGCTGAAGATACTGAAGAACTGGCCCAGATCCTCAAACTCGCCAGGAATGAAGAAGGGCATTTTCTGGAGGCCCATGTCAAGCTGAGGCCTGTGGATATGGGCACCGAAGGGGTCTTTGTCTGCGGTACCGCACACAGCCCCATGCTCATTTCCGAAGCCATCGCTCAAGCCCTGGCCGCATCTTCCCGGGCAGTGACCTATCTGTCCCAGGAGTATCTGACCCTGTCCGCGGTTACGGCCAGGGTGGATGCGGACAAGTGTGCGGCCTGCCTGATCTGTGTCCGGGCTTGTCCCTTTGATGTGCCCCGGATCAATG